>DASRBU010000087.1:0-15320 GCA_035653475.1 Candidatus Dormiibacterota bacterium
AGCTGCTCGATTCGGCGCTGCTCCGGCCGGGCCGCTTCGGCTTCACCATCCGGATCGGCCTCCCCGCCGCCCGCGAGCGCGAGCAGATCCTGGCCATCCACCTGCGCCGGGTGCCGCTGGCCGAGGACGTGGACCTGGCCGAGCTGGCGGCCGAGCTGGAGGGGCTGTCGGGGGCGGAGATCGCCGGCATCTGCCAGCGGGCGTTCCTGATCGAGCTGCGCGCGTTCGCGGCCGGCGGATCGGACCCCGATCCACGACGGTTCCGGGTCAGCGCCCGCTCGCTCCGCCAGGCCGTCGACGCCGCTCTGGGGGTCGCGGCCGAGGGCGCCGGGCGACGGGAGAGACGGGATAGGGGGTGAGGTCATGCACGAAGGATCGCCGCCGCTCTGTCCCGGCTGTGGCCGGGCGATGAGCGTGGCCGAGGTGCTGTCGACGGCCGGTCTGCGGGGCAAGCCGGTGCGCTGGCGCTGCGCCGAGGACGACATCGAGGCCAGCGCCGCCCATCCGGTCCAGATCGCCCACCTGCACGTGGGCGACCAGGAGGTGCGGGGCGGCCGCACGGGCCGGATCGTGAAGCTGGAGATGAAGGGCGCCGAGCTGGTGGTCTTCTCCCAGCTGGTGCGCGGGTGACGGAGGAGCAAGGTGCCGCGGAGGCCGCTCCCGCTCGACGACGCCCGCTACCGGCGTTTCCTGGCCGACCTCCGGGCCCTGGTCGCGCCCGATCCCTGGCTCCACGACGCCTCCGCCCTGCACGACTTCTTCGCCGCCCACCGGGCCTGGTTCGGTCCGCGCACCGCGGCGGCCCTGGAGCAGGCGTCCGACGACGTCCTCCGCCCCATGGTGCACGTGGCCGTCCTGGCCGCCACCGAGCTGGCCGATCTCCACCCCGCGAGCCGTGAGTGGCTGACCCAGCACGGGCTCTCCCTGCCGCCCTGGGACGTGACCGTCCCCCGCAGCGCGCAACGGCTGATCGCCTTCCGGGACCGGGTCTACGGCGTGGTCGAGTGGGAGCCGGCGCAGCGGGTGCAGCTGGCCCCCGACCTCGACCAGGCCGATCGACGCTGGGCGACGGCGCTGGCCATCGGCATCGGCGAGCGCCCCCAGTGGTCGAATCAGGAGGTGTGGCGGTATGCGGCCTACCTGGTGATGGGGGTGGAGGAGTTCGGACCCCGCCGGGGGCAGCCCGACGAGGAGCTGGCGGCGCGCTACGGCGTGCCGGTCGACGCGGTGCGGTTCCGGCGTCGACTGCCGGATCGCCTGGACCGGGAGCCGGCATGAGTCGCTACGCCACCACCGGCTGGTACGAGTTCCTGCTCCCGGTGCGGACGCCGGGGGGCGAGGACCACCTCCGGGTCTGGATCGAGATGCAGGACGTGGTCCCCATGCTGCGGCGGCTCGATCGCATCTACGGCGACCCCGAGCATCCCTACTGTCGGGACCTGACCCGGGTGCCGGACGCGGCCCGGGACCTGGTGAGCATGGTGATGGAGCACGTGATCGAGCGCCCCGACCGCGTCCGCCGGATCGCGGTCCGCAGGGGCCTCTTCGCCGAGCTCCGGGAGCGCCTCGGGATCCGGTCCTCGGCCTACCCGGTCCCCTACCCGGAGGCCATCGACCAGGTCGACCTCGACCTCGCTCAGGCCTCGCTCCTGCTCCCGCTGCTGCTGGATCCCGGACGGGCGGGACCGGGAGGGGATCGTGGATGAGTTCCGACCGCCCCGGCCCGGGCTGCGCTACACCCCCGACCATCTCTGGTTGCGCCGGGAGGGCGGAGCGGTCGTGGTCGGCGTCACCGACCGGGTCAGCCGCATCCTCACCCTGGTCACGTCGGTGGAGCTGCCCGCCCCCGGCGCCCGCTTGGAAGCGGGGGAGGAGCTGGCCACCATCGAGTCCCAGAAGACCACGGTCACGGTCCAGGCCCCCTGTCCCCTGGAGGTCCTGGAGGCGAACCCCGAGCTGCCCGGGGATCCGATGCTGGTCCGCCTGGAGCCCTACGGGAGGGGCTGGCTGGTGAGGGTGAGGTTGGCCGAGGGCGCCTGGGCACGGCTGCTCGACGAGCGTCGGTACCGGGCCGCGATGAGCGGAGGGACCGGCCCCGGCGGTCGCGACGGCGTCTCCGACGGGCAAGAAGGAGGGTGAACCATGATCGCGGTGATGCTGCTCTACGTGGGCGCGGTTCTCTTGCTGAACGGCGTCTGGATCCTCGGCTCGGCGCTCGCCGAGACGGCCCAGCGGCGGGTGGAGGCGGGCGCGACCGCGGGCGCCGCCCGGGACGCCGGTGGGACCACCTACCTGGCGCTGAGCAACCGAGAGGTCGGCGTGATGAACCTCTTCGTCGGCGTCCTCGGCTTCCTGCTGGCGATGTTCGCGGTGGTCCGGGTCGGTCCGACCAGCATCGGCGCGGCCGAGTTCGAGTTCGGCGCCTTCGTCCTGCTCTTCGCCTTCACCTACCTCTACGTGGGCATCAACCAGTTCCTGAACGCAGACGGTCGGGCCCTGGGCTGGTACTGCCTCTTCGTCGCCATCACCGCCGTGCCGACCGCCATCATCACGCTCCTCACCTCCCGGGGCCACACCTGGCCGATCTGGCTCGGGGCCGACTGGGCGGCCTGGGCGGTGCTGTGGTTCCTCTTCTGGGTGCTGCTGGCGCTGCAGCGACCGATCGCCCGGCTGGTGGGGGCGGTCACCGTCTTCGTAGCCGTCACGACCTGCTGGATCCCTGCCTACCTGCTGCTCACCGGCTACCTGCCGGGCTCGTGATCTGAAGGCGCCCCGGGCCTCGGCGGGCACGTGCGCGACGCCGACGGTCCGGCCGGCAGGCGCCCGCGGCGGGAGCGGCTGATCGGTCCCGGGAGGGCGTGCCCGACCGCCGCCGGCCGGACCTGGCGCCGGCCGGACCTGGCGCCGGGCGGGCGGCCGCGGGGGCGGTCCTGCTCGACCCCGGGCTGAGCCCGCTGTCCGTCCGGGGCGTGCTCGGCTCGGCCATCGGCCGGCAGCTGCGGGTGAGCGGGATCGCTCCGGAGCCAGCCGCGTCCACCGGCCTCGCCGCCCTCGGCGTCCGAGACGGGAACGGGCCTCCGGGCGAAGGGTGCTGGAGCCGGTCGGCTCCGCCCGGCCTCGGGACCCGTGGCCCTGCTCCCGCCCCGCCCTCGCCTCCCCGGCGGCCTGCCGGAGGGCCGGGGCCGGCGGCGGTTGCCGCGGCGGTCTCCCCGTCACCCTCCCCGCCTACTGCCTCGCCGCGAGCGGTGAGCCTCGCGGCCCGCCGAGGGCATCGACATCACCCCCCGCCATGTCCGCCTCCAGTCCCCGGTGCGGGCTCCGGGCCGGCTTGCGTGGGTCCGGGAGGACGGCCTGGGAGGGGCGTTCGGAGGTCGACGCAGATCGCTTCCACGACCTCTTCTCTTCACGCCCGTGGACCTGACTCTGCAGTCGCTCGAGGCGTCATTGAGGCCATCCATTTCGCTGAGCGAAACAACGTTGACGTTCCGTCAGAGCTGGTTTAGAGGAGAGTCGATGTCCCTGCAAACCGCTGATGAGGCCCTGGCCGTTCTCGAGTATCTGGCCCACGCTCCGGGTCCACAGGCCCTGGGCACCATCAGTCATGAGCTCGGACTCACCAAGGCGAGAACCTACCGGATCCTGGCCACACTGAGGCGCCGCGGCTACGTCATCCAGGACCCGTTCTCGCGCCGCTACGCCTTCGGTCCGGCCTGCGCTCAGCTGACGCTGGCGGCGCGCGCCGGGGTCAACCTGGTCGCTTCTTGCTCGGAGGCCTTGCGCTGGCTCTGGCGGACGACCGAGGAGACCGTCTATCTGGCGGTGTACGAGGGCGCGCAGGCGGTGGTGGTCGACAAGCTCGACAGTCCGCGTCCGGTGCTGGCCGCGTCGTCCCTGGGACGCGTCCTCCCGCTCCATGCCGTCTCGGGTGGGAAGGTCCTGCTCTCCAGCCGGCCCGACGACGAGGTCGAACGGCTGATCGAGGGCCATCTGGCCACGTTCACCGACCGCACGCTCAACCAGCGGGAGCAGCTGTGGAGGGAGATCCGCAAGATCCGAGCCCAGGGCTACGCGGTCAACCGGGAGGGCTGGCGCGACGGCGTCTCCGGTGTCGCGGCCCTGGTCCGCTGGGGGCTGGAGGGCGAGCCGGCGGCGGCCATGGCGGTCTGTCTGCCCGAGATCCGCTTTCGGGAGTCCTTCCCGCACCTTCGGCGGAGCGTGCTCAAGGCGGCCGCCCTGGCCTCAGAGGCGTTGGCGCCGTACGGCACCCGGCCCTCGTCCATCCCTGTCCACGGAGGATTTCGATGAGCAGCGTCAGCCAGACCCGACCCACGCGACGCGGGATACTGTTCAGGGCTCGCGTGCCGCTCACCTCGCTGGGCGCGCTGATCTGCCTCTGGCTGGTCTACGCCATGGACGCCAACACACGGCAGATCTTCTACTACGTCATCCCACCCATCGTCAGCGAGTTCAAGGTCGACCCGACCACCATCGGCATCGTCTCCAGCCTGGTCACCGTGTGCGTCTCGCTCCTGGCCTTGCCCGCGGGGCCGTGGTTCGACCAGGGCGGCCACGGTTGGGCGCGAAAGTACCGAAACGGGATCGTCGCCGCTGGCTACTTCGTCTTCTCCGTCCTGACCGGGATCGGGGCGCTCACGCACTCGATCTGGAACGTCGTGGTCCTGCAGGGCATCAAGAACGCTTTCGGCGGCGCGGGCGAGGGGGTCGAGGTGACCTCGGCCGCGGAATGGTTCCCCAAGGAGCGATTCGGCTTCGCGCTCGGCTGGCAGCACACCGCCTACCCCTGGGGGACCTTGCTGGGCGCCATCGCCACGGGGGCGATCCTGGCCGGGTTCGGCAGCCAGAACTGGCGCTACGTGTTCTTGATCATCCCCCTGGCCATGATCCCGATCTGGATCCTGTACTGGCTCTACGCCACGCGCCGGCGGTACCAGCGCTTCGAGCAGGAGACCCGGGAGATGGGGCTGACCCTGCCCCTGGGGGAGGCCGGGGCCCAGGGGACGGTCAAGGCCCCGCCGGGGACGTTTCGGAGGACGGTGACCAACCCCAACATCCTGGTGCCGGCGATCGCCTCCTGCTTCGGGATCATGACCTACACCGGGATCAGCTTCTGGTTGCCCCAGTACCTGGCCTTCGTCGCCCACTACAACTACGCCCAGGCCGCCGCCTACAGCGCGGTCTTCACCATCACCGGCGGCGTCGGCCAGTTCGCCTGGGGGATGATCTCCGACCACCTCGGCCGCAAGCTCTCGCTGATGGTCACCTTCTGCTGGCTGGCGGTCGGGATCTTCTTGCTGCAGTTCACGGCCGCCGGGCTGGCGCTCCTGGTGGCGGTGCAGCTCTTCGCCGGGCTCGCCACCAACGCGATCTATCCCGTCCTCTACGCCTACGCCTCCGACTCGGCCTACGAGCACGGCATCGGCACCGCCAACTCGTTCATGTGCTTCATGCTGTACATCGGTGGCGTCTCACCGCTCATCCTCGGCGCCCTGATCGGGGCCGGCGGCGGCTATCACAGCGCCACCGGGTACGTGCTCGGGCTCTACTTCATGGTCGTCATCTCGTTGATCTCGGCGGTCCTGATCGCGTTCTTCACCCGGGAGACGGTGGGTCGGTTCCGGGGTCGTGACTTCGGCGTCTTCTCGCCCGAGCGCTGCAACGTTCGAGTGACCGGCCCGGCGACCGCTTCGTCGGGCCAGCTGGAGGGGGTGGTGCGATGACCGGCGGAGGGGCGCTGACCTTCTTCAACCCGCACGAGGCCGCCACCGTGGAGGCGATGGCTGCCCGCATCATCCCCGGGACCCCGGAGGACCCCGGGGCCCGGGAGGCCGGGGTCATCGTCTACATCGATCGGGCGTTGGCGGGAGCGTACCGCGACCTGCAACCGCTCTATCGACGCGGGGTCCAGGAGCTCGACGCCCGGGCGAGGTCGCGGTTCGGCCGGCCCTTCGCGGAGCTGGGGGAGCCCGAGCAGGACCGGATGCTCGGGGAGCTGCTGGAGGTGACCGCGCCGACGCTCGACACCCCTGGCGTCGACGAGGCCACCGCGCTGCTGCCGTACTTCGCGGCCGTGGTCCACCAGCACACCGTCGAGGGCATGTTCGGCGACCCCGCCTACGGCGGCAACCGGGACGCGGTGGGCTGGAAGCTGATCGGCTTCCCGGGCGCGCGCTGGGGCTACAGCGCGGAGCAGATGCGCTACGGCTTCGACGCGCGCCGGCTCCGGGTGATGACGTTGGAGGACCTGCGACGTGACCGCGGGCGAGGCGAGGCCGAGAGAGGAGATGGCGGCGATGCCGAGTGACTACGACATGGTGATCGTCGGCCTGGGGCCGGCCGGGTCGGTCATGGCCCGGGAGATGGCGAGGGCGGGGATGCGCGTGCTGGCCCTGGAGAAGGGCCCGGCGTACACGGCCGAGGATTTCGCGCTCAAGCACGACGAGATCCGCTACCACGTGCGCCTGCAGCTGTCCCCCGACGTGATCCAGGACCCCATCACCTGGCGGCCCCGGGCCACCGAGCGAGCCCGCGTCCTTCCCTGGGCGGTGGGACCCCTGCACCTCGGACCCCTCTTCCTGCCTCCCACCACGGGCGTGGGCGGCGGCTCCATCCACTGGGCGGCCTGGGCGTGGCGGCAGCGGGAGGCGGACTTCCGCATGCGCTCGGCCATCGTCGAGCGGTTCGGCGAGGCCGCCGTCGAGGGCACCACCCTGGTCGACTGGCCGATCACCTACCGCGACCTCGAGCCCTACTACGAGCTGGCCGAGCAGGAGATCGGCGTGTCGGGGCGGGCGGGCAACCTCGACGGCCGGCTGCAGGAGGGCGGCAATCCCTTCGAGGCGCCGCGCCGGCGGGACTACCCCATGCCCCCGCTCCGCCCGGGCGCCGCCGACGAGCTCTTCGTGCGGGCCTGCCGAAAGCTCGGCCTCCATCCCTTCCCGGCCCCGGCGGCGATCAACTCGGTCGAGTACCGGGGTCGTTCGGCCTGCACGTACTGCGGCTTCTGCCGCGACTACCCGTGCCACGTCGGGGCCAAGGCGACCACCACCACCAGCCTCGTCCCCGAGGCGCTGGCCACCGGCAACCTGGAGATCCGGCCGCTCTCGCGGGTCTTCCGGGTCGACCGCGACGCGCAGGGCAGGGCGGTGGGCGTCTCCTACTACGATCTCGTCACCCGCCGGGAATGTCGGGTGCGGGCGGAATGGGTGGTGCTGGCGGCCTACGCGCTGGAGAACGCGAGGCTGCTCTTGCTGTCCGGCATCGACGGCAACGGCCACGTCGGCCGTCACTACATGACCCACAACTACGGCTGGTTCACCGCCGTCCTGCCCGAGGCGACCAACCCCTTCATGGGCCCGGCGGTGGCGGCGAGCGTGGTGGACGACTTCACCTCGGAGCTGGTGCGCGACCAGGAAGGCGTGGTGTGGGGCACGCCCATCATCGGCTTCACCGGCGACGTGCAGCCGATCGAGGCCGTCCACGGCATGCCCCCCGACGTGCCCCGGTTCGGGCAGCGGTTCAAGGACTGGCTGCGCGAGAACTATCGACGTCTGTACAGCATGTACTCCCAGACTCCGACCTTCCCCCGGCCCGAGTTCTTCTGCGACCTCGATCCCGAGGTCAAGGACCCCTTCGGGCAGCCGGCGCTCCGCCTCACCCACGACTGGGTGGAGCACGACCTCAAGGGGGTGCAGGGGGCGGCCCGGATCAAGCACCGGATCGCGCAGGAGATGGGGGCACTCCAGGTCTGGGAGGCGCCCTACGCACCGCCCTACCACATCTCCACCCACGAGCTGGGCACGCACCGGATGGGCGACGATCCCCGGGCCTCGGTGGTCGATCGCTTCGGCCGCTGCCATCAGTGCCCGAACCTGCTGGCCGTCGGCGGGGGCATGTTCCCGACCTACGGCAGCTACAACCCCACCCTGACCATCTTCGCCCTGGCCTTCTGGGCGGCGGACCACCTGCGCGCCGAGCTGAGGCTGGGCTCCGTCGTCACCAGCCGATAGGAGGGGAGCGTGCCACTGGTGCAGATCTCCATGCGCGAGGGCCGCACGCGGGAGCAGAAGCGGCGGCTGGTCCGGCTGGTCACCGAGGCCATGGTCGAGGCCGTGGGCGCCCGCCGCGAGCGGGTGACCGTGGTCATCCACGAGCTGCCGGCCGAGGACTGGGCCACGGGCGGCCTGCTCCTCGCCGACGAGGAGGGCGGGCGGTGCTGAACGAGGTCTGGCCCGTCCTTCGTCGCTGCCGGGTGCTCGACCTCGAGCATCCGCGTCGTCCCGGTGATCCCGTCCACCCCGCCCACGCGCCCGGCCTCAACCTCTACCTCCACCGGCGGCACGAACCGGGGCTGGGGGAGCCCCGGACCAGCGCCTCGGGGTTGATCGTGGCCGCCGAGCACAGCGGCACCCACATCGACGCCCTCTGCCACCAGGCGGAGCACCTGCAGCTCTTCGGCGGCCTCCCGGTGACGCCCGAGGTCCAAGGGCCGACCGGCTTCAGCCGGCTGGGCATGGAGACCGTGGCCCCCATCCTCGCCCCGGGCGTGCTCCTGGACCTGGCCGCCCGGTGCGGGGGCGAGCTGCCCGAGCGGACGCTGATCACCGGCTCCGACCTGGAGGACTGCGAGCGGGCGCAGGGGGTGACGGTCGAGTCCGGGCAGGTGGTGCTGATCCGGACCGGGTACGGCCGCCACTGGGGCGACGCCGAGCGCTACCTGCGGGCGCCGGGGGTCGCCGCTGACGGCGCCCGGTGGCTGGCCCGGCGTGGGGTCCTCGCCGCAGGGGCCGACAACGTGGCCTTCGACCTGATCGGCCACGTCGATCCGGAGGTGGGGAGCAGTCTCCCCTGTCACGTCATCCTGCTGGTGCGGCACGGCATCCACATCATCGAGAACCTCGATCTCGAGGAGCTGGCGGCGACCGGCCGGCAGGAGTTCGTCTTCCTCTGCCTGCCGCTCAAGGTCGTGGGGGGGACCGGCTGCCCGGTACGCCCGGTCGCGCTCGTGCCCTGAGGCGGAGCCGGTCCCGGCGGTCGTGCCCGTCCGGGGGACGGTTCCGATGCCGGTGCCCGCCGCCCGGGATGGGGGCGGTCGGCGCGGCGCCGGGGCGGAGGCTCAGCCGGCGTCCGGTCGTCCCCATCCTCGCTCGGGCTTGCGGCCGCAGGCGATGGCCAGGGCCAGGTGGTGTGGTGCTCCTCGAACTCCAGGGTCGAGCCACGGATGAGATCGGCCGCCTCTTCCGCCGGGATCGCGCCCCGCGACTGCAGCACCTCGCAGATCCGCGTCGAGACCGCTCGGAGGTCACTGGCCAGGAAGGAGCGGACCCGGCCGCCCCACTCCTCGATGGGAAGCTCCAGCTCGCGCCGGGCCACCTCCTCCAGCCCTGCCTCCCGCAGGTAGCGGTCCAGCGAGCGGAAGACGGCATCGCCGGTGTCCAGTGCCAGCGAGTCGGCCATGTTCCATCGATGGCGGGCGTGGTGGCTCGGCAGGAGGCCGGATCGGTCACCGACGCCGGTCCGGAGGATGGGCGACGATAGGGGCGACCGGTGGCCGCCACCTCCTCGCCGTCGTCCGATCCCCGACCGGGCCGCGACCTCGGCCGGCCGCGCTTCTTCGTCCGCCTGCACCACCAGGGTTGGTCCCCCCGCCGGCTGGTCGAGGTCTGGCGGGCGGCCGAGGAGCTGGGCTACGACGGCGTCTCGCTCTACGACGTGCCCTCGCGCCCGGCCCTGGAGTGCTGGAGCGCCCTCGCCTACTGCCTGGGGGCGACCGAACGGCTCCTGGGCGTGAGCCTGGTCCTGGCTAACCCGGTCCGGCACCCGGCCCTGGTGGCCAGGATGGCCTGGGACCTGAACGCCCTCAGCGGGGGCCGGGTGGTGCTCGGCCTGGGGGCGGGTGGCGAGGTGGCCGACCTGCGCGCCCTGGGCCTGACCGGGCTCGACCCCATGCCGGCGCGCCTGGACCGCCTGGAGGAGGCGCTCCTCCTGGTCCGCCGCCTCCTCGGTGGGGAAGCGGTGACGTACCGCGGACGGCACTACCGGGTCCGGGATCTCGCCATCGCCGCCCCCTGCCCTCCACCCCCGCTGCTGGTCGGCGGCCATGGCCCCCGGCTGCTCCGCCTGGCCGCCGCCCACGCCGACGTGGTCAACGTGGGCTTCGATGTGGCGCCGGCCGGCTGGCGACGGCTGCGGGCGGAGCTGGGGCGCGAGCGGGCGGCCGGCCCCCGGGCGGGGAGCCCGCTGGTCCTCTCCCACAACGCCAGCCTGGACGTCGACGGCCGCGGCCGGCTGACCATGGGCGGGACGGCCTGGCGGGAGCGGCTGGAGGAGCTGCGCGAGGCCGGCGTGAGCTGGTTCTTCCTGGTTTTTGCCGACCTGCCCGAGCTGGGCCTGATGCGGCGCTTCGCCGCCGAGGCGCTGCCCGGGCCCGGGCGGGGACGTAGGGGCGGCCGGCAGCCCGGCCCGCGGGGGCGTCGCCCGGGACGGGCTCGGGGGCGCTCGGGGAGAATGGGGGGGTGAGCCGGCGGGCCTGGGCGCTGTTCGTGGCCATGTCCCTGATCTGGGGTGTTCCCTACCTCTTGATCAAGATCGCCGTGGCCGAGCTGTCGCCCCTCGAGGTCGTCTTCGCTCGGGTCCTTATCGCCGCCGTCCTGCTCCTGCCGGTGGCCCTCTCCCGGGGCGCCCTGGCCGGCCTGCGCCCGCGGCTGGGCTGGCTGGTGGGCCTCGCCCTCCTGGAGGTGGCGGTGCCCTTCCCGCTGATCGCCGCCGCCGAGCAGCGCATCGCCTCCTCGCTGACCGGGATCCTGATCTCGGTCGAGCCCCTCTTCATCGCCCTGCTCGCCCTGCGCTTCGACGCCGGGGAGCGGGTCTCGGGCCTTCGGCTGGTCGGCCTGCTCATCGGCCTGGCCGGGGTGGTGACGCTGCTCGGCCTCGACCTCGGCGGCTCCGCCTCGGAGCTGGTGGGCGCAGGCATGGTGCTGCTGGCCACGCTCGGCTACGCGGGCGGGGCCATGCTGGTGCAGCGGCGGCTCCGGGACGTCGACCCCCTGGGCGTGTCCGCGTCCACCCTGGTCATCAGCGTCGTCCTGCTCGCCCCCTTGGCCTGGTGGTCGCTGCCGGCGGCCCCGCCCGCCCCCGAGGTCCTGGCGGCGCTGGTGGTCCTGGGCGCGGTCTGCACCGCGATCGCGTTCATCCTCTTCTTCGCCCTGATCGCGGCCGCCGGTCCGGGACGGGCGGCCGTGATCACCTACGTGAACCCGGCGGTGGCGGTGGCCCTGGGCATCGTCGTCCTGGGCGAGCCGATCACCGCCGCCACCGTGGCCGGCTTCCTGCTCATCATCGCCGGCTGCTGGCTCGCCACCGGGAGCGCCCCGCCCGGCCTGCGTGGGGCCGTGGACCGGCTCCGGGTCCCGATCCGGGGGCGGACCGCGGGACCACCCGGTCCCGAGCCCGGCCCCGACTGGGAGCGGGCGCCGGTCCGGGATGCGGCGGCCCCGGCCCCCGGCCACGGAGCCGGGGCGGGGACGGCGCTCGGCAGGACCTGGTCCCGGATGCCTTCACGGCCGGGCCGGCGACCGCTGGTAACCGGGTCGGCGAGCTCCCGGCCGCTGGAGGCGCCGCCGGCCGCGTCCGGCGATGGCGGTGGGGCCGGGCGTGCGCGGGCGGCGGGAGCACCGCCGGCCAGCTCGACGCCGACGGGAGCATGAGAGCGAGGAGGCAGGGGTGGGCAAGATGATGGACACCTACGAGGTGGTCGCGATCCGGTACGCGACCCGGGTCACGTCGCGCCGGGAGGCCTTCTACCGGTACGAGTCCTATCGTGAGCCGGACGCGCCCCTGCGCATGGACTACTACTTCTGGCTGCTGCGGAGCCCGCGCCGGGTGGCCCTCGTCGACACCGGCTTCGACCCGGAGGTGGGGAGGCGACGCGGCCGCACGCTGCTGGTCGAGCCGCTCCGAGCCCTGGACCGCCTCGGCGTGCGTCCGCCGGACGTGGCCCACGTGATCGTCACCCACCTTCACTACGACCACATCGGCAACCTGGCCGCCTTTCCCCGGGCTGAGATCAGCGTGCCACGCCCCGAGCTGGAGTTCTGGACCGGTCCCTACGCCTCCCGCCCCCAGTTCGCCGAGCACGTCGAGGCGGCGGAGGTGGCGTACCTGGACGCGGCCTGGCGGGAGGGGCGGGCCCGGGCCGTGGACGACGGCCAGGAGATCCTGCCCGGCATCCGGGCTCACCTGGTCGGCGGCCACAGCCCCGGCCAGCAGGTGACCGTGGTGGCCGGCGCTGGAGGTTCGGTCGTGCTGGCGTCCGACGCCATCCACTACGAGGAGGAGATGGAGCGCGACATGCCCTTCGCCATCTTCTCCGACCTGGCCGGCATGTACCGCGGCTACGACCGCCTGCGCGAGCTGCGAGATCGGGAACGGGGGGTGGTGGTCGCTGGTCACGACCCGGCGGTCGTGGAGCGGTTTCCCGGTCTCGGCCATGACCTCGAGGGGCTGGCGGTGCGTCTGGGTTGACCGTCTCGGGGACGGCGGAGGGGTGACGACGATGCAACCGGTGGGCCTGATCGGCGTGGGCAACATGGGCAGCCGGATCGGTCGGCGGATCCTCGACCACGGCCTGACCCTGGTCGGCTACGACCTGGACGCCGCCAAAGTGGCCGCGGCCGGGATCCCGACCGCGGCCGGGGTAGCCGACCTGGCGCGCCGATCCGAGGTGGTCCTGCTCTCGCTTCCGGACAGCCCGGCCATCGAGGCCGTGGCCAGAGGTGCCGACGGCCTGCTCGCCCACGTCCGCCCGGGGCAGGTGGTGGTCGACCTGAGCACCGCCCATCCCGCCTCCACCCGGACCCTGCACGAGGAGTTCGCCCGTAAGGGGGTGGAGTTCCTCGACGCCGGGATCTCGGGGGGAGCGGCGGCGGCCGAGGAGGGCACCCTGACCCTGATGGTGGGGGGAGCACCGGAGGCCCTGGACCGGGTCCGCCGGCTGCTCGAAACCTTCAGCCGGCACGTCTACCACATGGGCGAGAGCGGCGCCGGTCACACCGCCAAGGTGCTCAACAACTTCCTCAACGGCATCAGCCTCGCCGCCACCGCCGAGGTCATGGTGGCGGCGCGCCGCTCCGGCCTGGACCTGAGGCGCTTCCTGGAGGTGGTCAACCACAGCTCCGGGGTCAACTACGCCACCCTGAACCGCTTCCCGCGCATCGTCGAGGGGGACTACCTGGAGGGGGGGCTGACCGGGAGGCTGATGGCCAAGGACGTGAAGCTGTATCTGGACCTGCTGGACCGGCTGGGGGTGCCGAGCCTGACCGGGCCCGGCTGCCTGGCCGCCTTCCAGGTCGCGATCGGGCTCGGCTACGGCGAGGTGATCAGCAACCACGTGGTGGACGCGCTGGGCGACCTGGCCGGCGGGGTGCGATTGCACGGGGGGAGGGAGTAACGGCGGCGATCCGGGCTCGGCCGCGGCGAGGGTAGGGCTCGGCTCGCAGCCCTCGGCGGCGAGGGCGGGACCGAGGACGGGGCCATCCCCGGCACGTTCCGATCGGGAGCCGGCGGTGACGCCCTGGCGGCGGGCTCGCCGGCTGCGTCGCACTGGGGCCGGTCGTGATCGACCTCGAGGGTGGTGACCGGCGGGGCTGGGGGCGGGAGCCGGGCTCTGGGCATTCGACCCCGACCTTCGCGGCTGCTGGACCGGTGTCGACGGCGGTGGTTCGCCCACGGCTCCCTGCGTTACGGTATCGACAGGGTTCGCACCTCGCCGGGATCGGCAGGGACGGTCTCCGATCCCGATCCACAAGGGGCCGTTGGCCGCCGAGCGTCGACCGGCCCGAGACATCAGAGGAGGTGGGGGCGGAATGCTGCTGTTCCTGCTCGCGCTCGTCATCATGGCCCTCGCGGTGGCCGCCTACGCGCACTACAACCCTGGCGTGCACGAGATCACGATGAGGAACTACCACTTCGCCGCGGTTCCGGACTGGATTCCCATCGCCGTGGCCGCGGCGGTGCCCCTGTTCTTCTTCCTGTTGCACGCGCTGTACGCGCGGGGCCGCGCCCGTCGGTGAGCGGGCGCCGGCGGACCGGCCGGGCTGCCCCTGATCGTCCGAGGGACCGGCAACCGCCTGCGGAACGGACGGCGCTCCGCGGTCGGGGCCACCCGGTCGGACGACCGCGGCTATGCCCGTCGGCGCTCGGCCGGCCGCCGTGCAGCTCGGTCGCCGCTCCCACCCCCGCCCGTGGGCGCCGTCCCGGCCGGGCGGCCGAGTGTGCGGGGTGGCGGTTCTCCCGGAGGCCGGCGTCCCGAGCCCGCGGGCCGACGCCGACTTCCACCGGCCCGGGTCCCACCCCCTGCCGTGCTCCTACCGGCCGGGGCGGTAGCGGGCGTGGACCATCCAGCCCTCCTCGGTGGGGGTGAAGGCGGGGACGAGGTCCCGGTGGCCGGGTCGGCCCAGCTCGAGCCAGCGGTCGCGGAGCCGCTCCAGCCGGCCTCGGGCCTCGGGCGAGCCGACGGCCAGCAGCGCCCCATCGGGGAGCACCACCGCCATCCCCTCGGACGTGGCCACGCCCAGGCCGTGGCCGTCGGGGGTGCCGGTGCTGGCCGGGTCGTCGTCGTCGGCGAGCAGAAAGGCGGTGAAGGCCTCCACGTCGTCCGGGTCGAGGAAACCGGGCTCGGACGCGGCCGACTCCAGCGCCTTCAGGAGCGGCTCCAGCGCTTCCCGGGGCCGCCCGTGCAGCCGGTGGCCGCTGATCCAGGTGACGACGCCGTCGTCCCGGGGGCGGACGGCGTCGAGGTGGCGGATCGGCGTCCCCGGGGAGGTGATGACCTCGGGGCCATCTCGACCAAGGAGCCCGGGTGCAGCGTGGCCTCGCCCGGCTCGCCGCCGGCCGGCCGGCAGCGAAGGACGGCGTTGGCGGCCGCGACCCGGGCGATCTTGACCGGGGTCACGATCGTCCCTCCGGCCGTCGTCTGCTCGACCCAGGCCCGGGGCAGCAGGTGGGGGGTGGCCCAGGCCACGATGCCCTCGAAGGGAGCGGCGGGAGGCCAACCACCGAACCCGTCGGCACGGTGAACCTCGACCTGGCCATGGCCGGCCTGGCGGTGGAGCCACTGTGCCCGCTCGACCAGGTCGGGGTCAACGTCCAGGGAGACCAGCCGGCCCTGGGGGCCGAGCAGGTGGGCCAGGAGCGCGGCCGAGTAGCCGGAGCCGGTGCCGACCTCGAGCACGCGCTGGCCAGGGCACGGGTCGAGCAGCTCCAGCATGGCCTGGATGACCTCCGGGGCGGAGGTCTGCGCGATC
>DASRBU010000088.1:0-7131 GCA_035653475.1 Candidatus Dormiibacterota bacterium
CACCGTGACCGCGATCAGGTCCGGGGAGAAGAAGCGGAAGTAGTCGGCGTAGACGCTGCCCGCCACCGAGGCGTAGACGGCGGAGAGGACCAGGGCGCGGGTCTTGAACGCCCCCGGGTCGACGCCCAGCACCGCCGCCGCCTGCTGGTCGGTGGCCACCGCCACCAGGGCCCGGCCGCTCTGGGAGCGGACCAGGTTGCGCTTGAAGAGCGCGCCGGCGAGGCAGAGGGCCAGGACCAGCTCGTAGTAGGAGGCAGGGTCGGTGAGGACCAGTGGTCCCAGACCCAGGTTGGGCACGCCCACCAGCCCCGAGGGGCCGCCGGTGAGGCCGACCAGGGAGGTGGCCAGGCCCTGGGCGATCACGGCCAGCCCCAGCGTGGCCAGGGCCAGGAAATAGCCGCGCAGCCGGAGCAGGGTCACCCCCAGGACCAGCGCCAGCAGGGCCGAGGCGGCGGCCGCCGCCGGCAGTGACAGCACCGTCGGCCAGCCCAGCCGCATGGAGAGCAGGGCCGCGCCGTAGCCGCCCACGGCCATGAACGCGGTCTGGCCCAGCGAGACCTGGCCGGCGTAGCCGGTGAGCACGTCCAGACCCATGACCACCAGGTAGAGGATCCCGACCTGGACCAGGAAGTCGGTGGCGTCGGGCAGGGCCAGGGGCAGGGCGGCGAGCGCGAGCAGTGCGGCCACCGCCAGGCCGGCCCGGGCCGGGGGCCGGGCGAGGAGCCGGGGCCCGACCGCACCCGCGCCGGCGGCCCTCACCGCCGGGCCTCCGCCAGCCCGAAGAGGCCGCCCGGCCGGAGCAGCAGGAGCAGCACCAGGACCGCGATCGCCACCACCTCGGCCAGGGTGCCGGAGGTGAAGCGTCCGAAGACCGCCTCCAGCACCCCGAGCAGGAGGCCGCCGGCGACCGCCCCCCGGAGCCGGCCCAGGCCGCCCAGCACCGCGGCGATGAACCCGTTGACCGCGTAAGGGACGGTGGTGTCGAAGGCGGCGAAGGTGACCGGGATGATCATCACCCCGGCCAGGCCGGCCATCAGGCCGGAGAGGGCGAAGGCCAGGGTCCGCACCCGGTCGGCGTCGACGCCCGAGAGCCGGGCCGCGGCCGGGTTCTCGGCCGCCGCCCGCAGCAGCAGCCCGATCCCGGTCCGGTAGAGGAGCAGCCACAGCCCCAGCACCGCCAGCAGCAGCGCCCCCACCACCCAGAAGGTCTGGGTGGGGACCAGGACCCCGGCCAGGGAGAGCGGCCGGGCACCGGTGAAGGGCGGCATGGTGTAGGGCTGGTTGCCCCAGGCCACCAGGAGCAGGCCACCGGTGGCCTGGAGCAGGCCGACCGTGACCAGGAGCAGGCGGTCGGGGGTGGCCCGGCGCACCGCCGGTCGTATCACCGTCACCTCGATCGCGGCCACGAGCGCGGTCATGGCCGCCAGCACCAGGATCAGGACCAGGGCCAGGGGCAGGTGCCAGCGGCCCTGGAGGGCGGCGGCGGCGAGGGCGGCCAGGACCACGAAGCCCCCCTGGGCCAGGTTGACCACCCGGCTGATGGCGTGCACCAGGGACATGCCGAGCGCGATCAGGGCGTAGACCGCCCCCAGGGTGACGCCGCCGACCAAGATCTCGATCACCGCGCGGAGGCGCCGACGGCGGGGGCCGCCCCCCGCCCCGTCCCTCGGTCCGGCCCCGCCCGGCCCCCACGACCGGGGACGGCGGTGCACCCGAGCCGGGCCGGTGTCGCCGCCATCGCCTAGCGGCCGACGTAGACGAAGCTGCCGTTCGCGACCTGGACCATGGCCACGTCGTCGAGGCCGAGGCCACGGTGGTCGTCGGGCGAGAAGTTGTAGACCCCGACCACCCCCACGAAGCCCTTCAGCGACTGCAGGGTGGAGCGCATCCGGGCCGGATCGGAGCCGGCTCGGCCGAGCACGTCGGCCAGGATCCGGATCGCGTCGTAGCCGACCCCCGGCCCGAAGTCGGGCGGCGAGCCGTAGGCCCGCTGGTAGGCCTGGTGGTAGGAGCTCTCCAGCCGGTACGCGGCCGAGCCCTTGGGGAGCTGGTCCCACCAGAAGTCGCGGGTGGCGGGGATCAGCAGCCGTTTCGGGGCGTAGGCGGCGATCCGCTGCACGAAGGCGTAGCTCAGGTTGCCGTTGGTGGTGACCACGGGCACGTCGATGCCCAGCTGCTGCAGGCCCTTCAGGGCCACCCCCGCCGGGGTGCCCGTCGACCAGACCACCACCGCCTGGGGGCCAGCGGCCCGGACCTGCTCCAGCTGCGAGGTGACCTCGACCGCGGTGGGCTGGTACTGGACGTCGGCCACCAGCTGGACACCCCCCACGCTCTGGACCGCCGCCCTGGTGGCACGGGCGCCGTCCAGGCCGCTGGCGTCGGTGGTGCTGACCAGGGCGATGCGGGTCAGCCCCTGCTCCTTCAGGTACATCATCATGCGCCGGGCGAAGACGCCCGTGGCCACGCTCGCCGACCAGATGTAGGAGCCATTCGGCGGCTGGATGCCGGGGCTGAGGCAGTAGTCGACCGGCCCCGAGTCCTGGACCAGGGGCATGACCGCGTTGCAGTCCGCCACCACCGAGGGGCCGACCAGCGCCACCACGTGCTGCTGGAGCAGCTCGCGCGCCTGCTGCAGGGCCTGGTCGGGCCGGCTCTGGTCGTCGCGCACCAGCAGGTCGAGGCGGTGGCCGGCCACACCGCCCCGGGCGTTGATCTCCCGGGCCGCCAGCCGTGCGGCGTTGGCCTCCCCGACCCCCAGCTGGCTGGCGCTCCCGGTCAAGGAGACGACCACGCCGATGCGGTAGGGGGCGGCCGAGGCGCCCGACTGTCCCCCACCACAGGCGGCCAGGGCGAGCGGCAGGAGCAGCACCGCCGCCCGGGTTCTCCTCCAGCGCTTCATGGCATCCTCCTCCGCGGACGTCGCGCGACCGGGGCTCGCGCGCTCCTCGACCTCGTCCTCCGCCCCCGACCGGCCCGGCGCGACGGCCGGGACACCGCGCCTTGACCCGGTCAGAAGGCCATCCGTATCCTACTGCAACGAAGGTCTGAAGATCAGACCTATGCACACATCAGGGAGGACCGGGGTGGCGAGAGACGAAGGCGAGGGCGTGGCCGCGAGATTCCTGGTCGACAGCTACCTGGAGTGGGCCGAGGGCGAGCGGCTCCCAGTGGTGGGGGGGCTCGGCGTCGACCTGCTCGGCCTGGAGACGGCCTCCTGGCCCCGGCTGGGGGGCGGGGGTCGTGCCGCCCTGGTCCACCTGGACGGTCGGGGGGACTTCGTCAGCTGCGTCCTGGTCGAGCTGCCGCCGGCGGCCCGCACCGATCCCCAGCGGCACCTCTACGAGGAGGTGGTGTACGTGCTCTCCGGGCGCGGCGGGACCTCGATCGAGGGGCCGGACGGCCGTCGCCACGACTTCGAGTGGGGCGCCGGCAGCCTCTTCGCCCTCCCCCTCAACGCCCGCTACCGCCACTTCAACGTCAGCGGCTCCGAGCCCGCCCGGCTGGCGGCGGTGACCAACCTGCCCTTCGTGCTCAAGGTCTTCCACGACCCGGAGTTCGTCTTCGACAACCCCTACCCCTTCCCCAACCGGTTCGGGGCCGCTGGCCACTTCCGCGGCGAGGGCGAGTTCATCCCCGTCCGGCCCGGCCGGCACATGTGGGAGACCAACTTCGTCCCCGACCTGCCCGGCTTCGAGCTGCAGCCCTGGGAGCGCCGGGGGGTGGGCAGCGCCAACATCAAGTTCGTGCTCGCCGACGGCACCATGCACGCGCACCTGTCGCAGCTGGCCGTGGGCACCTACAAGAAGGCCCACCGCCACGGGCCGGACTTCCACATCTTCCCCGTCACCGGTCACGGCTACAGCCTTTTCTGGTACGAGGGCGAGACCGAGTTCCAGCGCGTGGACTGGCGTCCGGGCTGGGTCTACGCGCCGCCCGATCAGATGTTCCACCAGCACTTCAACACCGCCCCCCGACCCTCCCGCTACCTGGCCGTGGCCTTCGGCAGCATCCGGTATCCCTTCACCTCGGACAAGCGGACGCTGTTCTCCGACGGGGTGGACCGGGACGTAGCCCGGGGCGGCCGGCAGATCGAGTACGAGGACGAGGACCCGCGCATCCGGGAGACCTTCGTCGCCGAGCTGGCCCGGCAGGGCCTGGAGCCCGACCCCCGCCTGCGCGAGGTCTGGGCTCGGGCCGCCACCCAGGAGAGCCGACGCCGATGAGCGAGACCCAGAGCAGCCCCACCTCGTCGCCGGACCGGCCCGAGCCGGTCGGCGAGCCTCGCCTCCTCCTCGACCCCTACCTGGACTTCATCCGCTCCGAGGGCATCCCCATCGTGGAGGACTTCGGCCTCGACCTGCTCTCGGTCGAGGTCCGGCCCTGGGCCCGGCTGGAGGCCTCGGGCGCCTACACGCTGGTCAAGGGCCGCGGCGACTTCATCGACACCTACGTGCTCGAGATCGGACCGGGGTCGGCCACGGCGCCTCAGCGCCACCTCTACGAGGAGGTGGTCTACGTCCTCGACGGCCACGGCAGCACCACCGTGGAGCTGCCCGGCGGGGGCCGGCGCTCCTTCGAGTGGGGCCGGCACAGCCTCTTCGCCCTCCCCCTCAACGCCCGCTACCGACACTTCAACGCCAGCGGCCGGGAGCCGGCGCGGCTGGCCGGCGTCACCAGCCTGCCCCTGATGCTGCGGGCCTTCCACGACCTCGACTTCGTCTTCGCCAACCCCTGGGAGTTCCGGTCCCGCTTCGGCGATGAGCGCTACTTCGGCGGCGAGGGCGAGTTCATCCCCGTCCGGCCCGGCCGGCACATGTGGGAGACCAACTTCGTCCCCGACCTCAGCACCTTCGAGCTGCGCGCCTGGAGCGCCCGCGGCGCCGGCGGCTCCAACATCATGTTCGTGCTCGCCGACGGCACCATGCATGCGCACGTGTCGGAGATGCCGGTCGGCACCTACAAGAAGGCCCACCGCCACGGGGCCGACTTCCACATCTTCCCGGTCACCGGCCACGGCTACAGCCTGCTCTGGTACGAGGGGGACGAGGACTTCGTCCGGGTCGACTGGCGGCACGGCAGCGTGTACGCGCCGCCCGACATGATGTTCCACCAGCACTTCAACACCAGCCCCCGGCCGGCGCGGTACCTGGCGGTCGCCTTCGGCGGCCTGCGCTATCCCTTCACCGAGGACAAGCGGCGGACCTTCCTGGGCATGGACGTGAGCGTCAAGGCCGGCGGCCGCCAGATCGAGTACGAGGACCAGGATCCCCGCATCCACCGCCTGTACCTGGAGGAAGCCCGCCGGCACGGCTTCACCCCGCGCATGGACGGGCTCGTGCCCGCCCCGTGATCCACTTCCCGGACCACCACGGAGAGGCGGAGGAGGGCGAGGAGGAGGGCCGGCCGCTCACCTGGGACCTGGACAACGTCGAGCTGACCACGGTCGGCATCGACATCGGCTCCTCGACCAGCCACCTCCTCGTCGCCCGCCTCCACCTGCAGCGGCTGGCCCAGGGCCTCTCCAGCCGCTTCGAGGTGGTGGGGCGGCAGGTCCTCCACCGCTCCCCGGTGCGGCTGACGCCTTACCGGGCCGACGGCCTGATCGACGCCGAGGAGCTGCGCCGCTTCTTCGACCGCGCCTACGCCGAGGCCGGCCTCACCCCCGAGGCGATCGACACCGGAGCCGTGATCCTCACCGGTGTGGCCCTGGAGCGGGAGAACGCCCGGGCCGTGGCCGAGCTCTTCGCCGGGACCGGGGGCCGCTTCGTCTGCGCCTCGGCCGGGCACAACCTGGAGGCCATCCTGGCCGCCCGCGGCTCGGGCGCGGTCGAGGCCGCCGAACCCGGCCCCGAGCCCCGCCTGCACCTGGACGTGGGCGGGGGGACCACCAAGCTGGCCCTGATCGCCGAGGGGCAGGTGCTGGAGACGGCCGCCATCGCCGTGGGCGGCCGCCTCGTGGTCCTGGACGGCTCGAAGCGCGTGACCCGGGTGGAGCCGGCGGCGCTCACGGCCGCCCGGGCGGCGGGGGTGCGGCTGGCGGAGGGAGAGCGGCTCGAGCCCGAGGCCCGCCGGCGACTCTGCGCCGCCATGGCCGAGGCGGCGCTGGCCGCGGTCCGGGGCGACCTCGGCGGCCTGGTGGGGGAGCTGATGCTCACCCCGCCCCTGCCCCGGGCGCCGGCCTCGCCGGTCCTCACCTGCTCGGGGGGCGTCTCCGAGTACCTGGTGGGGAGCCCGGTGTCGGCGGTCGACGACCTGGGGGCGGAGCTGGCCGCGGCCCTGGCCGCCGCCTTCCGGAGGCAGGGCTACGAGCTGCGGCCCCTGCCCGCCGGCATTCGGGCCACGGTGGTCGGCGCCTCCCAGTTCACCGTCCAGCTCAGCGGCAACACCGTGCACGTGCGCCGCCCCGGCCTCCTGCCCCTGCGCAACCTGCCCGTGGTCCACCCCCGCCTCGGGGACGGGGCCGCCGCCCCGGCCGTGGCCGGGGCCCTGCGCCGGGCCATGGGCCGTCTCGACCTGGACGAGCCTCGGCCCCTGGCCGTGGCCCTGAGCCTGCCCGGCGAGCCCCACCACCGAACCCTGCGCGAGCTCGCCCTGGGCCTGGCCGAGGGTCTCGGCGACCATCTCGCCCGGCGCCTCCCCCTGGTGCTCGCCCTCGACGCCGACCTGGGGCGCTCCCTGGGCCACGTCCTCGAGGAGGAGCTGGGGCCCCTGGAGAACCTGGTCGTGATCGACGGGCTGGAGCTGATGGAGCTGGACTACGTGGACGTTGGAGCCATGGTCCGGCCGGCGGGCGTGGTCCCGGTGGTGATCAAGTCCCTGGCCTTCGGTCCGGCGGCCGACGCCCGCGGTTGAGCCGACCGGCCTCGGAGCCTCGTCCTTCCTGGCTGAGGACGGTGCCGTAGGATGCGCCGAGGCGACGGAGGCCGGGAGGTGCCCCTCGCCGCCATCTTCGTCGGAGGACACGATGATCGAGCCATACACGGCGGTCGGACTCATCCCCACGGTCAGGGGCATCCGCCGGCGGGCGGACATCCGGATCAACCTCGAGCACCTGGAGCACCTGGCCAGGGCGGCGGCCTGGCTCTCGAGCCTCGACCTCCCGGTGCGCCTGATCGCCATCCCGGAGGGGGC
>DASRBU010000089.1:0-2598 GCA_035653475.1 Candidatus Dormiibacterota bacterium
CTCCAGGGCCAGGGTGAGAGGCGGATGCTCCGGGCAAACCACCTCGTCGACCTCCCCCGCCACCGCGTCCAGGGCCTCGGGCGACGAGACCGGGATCGCCAGCACCACCCGGCACGGACCTCGCGCCTTGGCTCCCCGGGCCGCGGCGATGGCGCTGGTGCCGGTGGTCACCCCGTCGTCGACCAGCAGCGCCGTCCGACCAGCCAGGGGCAGCCGGGGGCGAACCTCCCGATACCGCCGCTCCTGGGCGGCCAGGGCGGCCCGCTCGGCAGCCACCAGGTGCTCCAGGGCGACGTCGGTGAGGCCCGCCTCCCGCACCAGCTCCCCGTTCACCACCGGCTCGCCGCTCTCGCCCAGCGCGCCCAGGTGGAGGTCCGGCTCGTCCGGGGTGGACAGGGGCCGGACGCACACCAAGTCCAGCGGCGCCCGCAGGACCTGAGCCACCTCGAACGCCACCACCAGGCCGCCCCGTGGGATCCCGAGCACGACCACCCGCTCGCGACGCAGGCGCTCCCGGTCGAGCAGAGCGGCCAGCCGACGCCCGGCGTCGCGGCGGTCCCGGAAGGCCCGAGCCCTCACGTCCGCCCGGCGCGACGGCGGGCCACGGCCTTGCGCACCTCCTCGGCCAGGAAGACCAGGGGCATGAAGGCGGCCAGCACGAGCCACCAGTGCGCCTCCACGGGCGCGGTGCCGAAGAGGGGCTGAAGGGGCGGCGCGTAGATCAGCAGGGCGGCGAAGGCCAGCTCGAAGGCGATGCCCCAGAGCAGGAACCGGTTCCCGAGCGGTCCCACCTGCAGCACCGAGGCCCGTTCCGTGCGGCAGGCGAAGGCGTTCGCCACCTGCATCAGGACGATGCCGAGGAAGACGATGGTGGTGGCCTCGGCGCCGACGCGGGAGGTGGGGGCGACGGCCTGGCCCCAGTGCCAGCCGCGCGAGCCGAGGAAGAGGAAGAACGTGCCCAGCACCACGGTGGCGGTCATGAAGCCCAGGAACACGTAGCCGCGGAGCAGGGACCGCGCCCCCAACAGGCGCTCGCTGCGGCGGCGGGGCGGCCGCCGCATCACGTCCGGCTCGGGACGCTCCACCCCCAGGGCCAGGGCGGGCAGGGTCTCGGTGCCCAGGTCGATGGCCAGGATCTGCATCACCGTCAGCGGCAGCGGGGTTCGGAAGAGGGCGAAGAAGATGAAGGGGATGGCCTCCGGGGAGAGGTGGGCAAAGATGTAGATCACGAACTTGCGCATGTTGTCGAAGATGGCCCGGCCCTCCTCGATCGCGGCCACGATGGTGGCGAAGTTGTCGTCCACCAGGACCATGTCCGCCGCCTCCCGGGCCACGTCGGTCCCACCCCGGCCCATCGCCACCCCGATGTCGGCCCGCTTCAGGGCAGGGGCGTCGTTCACCCCGTCGCCGGTCACGGCCACGACCTCTCCCAGCGAGCGCAGCGCCGTCACCACCCGGAGCTTGTGCTCGGGGGTGGCCCGGGCGAAGATCACCTCACCCTCGGAGAGGGCGCGGCGAAGCCGCTCGTCGTCCATCGCCTCCAGCTCCGCCCCGTCGATCACCCGCGCCGGCCCCTCCCCCACCAGCCCGATCTGGCGCGCGATCGACTCGCCGGTGAGGCCGTAGTCCCCGGTGATCATGATCACCCGGATGCCGGCCTGACGGGCGCTCCGCACCGCCTCCGGGACCTCCTCCCGGGGCGGGTCCTGCATGCCCGCCAGGCCGGCGAAGACCAGGTCCCGCTCCACCTCGCCCGGCCCGAGGTGGGCCAGCTGCGGCTCGTCGGCGGCGGGGAGGTGGCGATAGGCCATGCCCAGGACCCGCAGCCCGGTCTTGGCCATGCGATCGTTCTCGGCCAGCGCCCGGGCCCGCAGCTCCGCGCTCAGGTCGAGCTCGACGCCCTCGACCAGGATCCGGGTGCAGTGGTCGAGCAGCTCGCGCGGGGCTCCCTTGACGTAGGCCACCAGCCGGTCCTCCCGCGGCAGCGCTCGGTGGACGGTCGACATCCGCTTGCGCTTGGGGTCGAAGGCCAGCTGGCGCACCACCGGGCGCAGCCGGAGGTCGAAGTCGCGGTCCAGGCCGGCCTTGGCGGCGGCGGTGAGGAGCGCCCCCTCGGTGGGGTCGCCCATCAACCTCCACTCCGGCTGGTCGTCCTGGGCTGGGAGCAGACGCGCCGTGTTGCAGAGGTGGCCGATCCTGAGCAGGGGCAGGAAGGCGACCAGCTGGGCGCGCGTGGCAGGGCGTCCGCCCACCGTCAGCCGGCCCTCGGGCCGGTAGCCGGAGCCGGTGAGGAGGGCGCGGTGGCCGCTCGCCCAGAGCTCGCGCACCGTCATCTGGTTGGCGGTCAGGGTGCCGGTCTTGTCGGTGCAGATGACCGTGCAGGAACCCAGGGTCTCGACCGAGGACAGCCGCTTGACGATGGCGTTGCGCCTGGCCATGCGCTGCACCCCCATGGCCAGGGAGAGCGTCATGGTGGGCAGGAGCCCTTCGGGGACGTTGCCCAGCACGATGCCGATGGCGAAGATGGCGCCGTCGGTCAGGGTCAGCCCCGCCAGCGCGTAGCCGACCAGGAAGAAGACCGCCCCCATGGCCACGGAG
>DASRBU010000090.1:0-2918 GCA_035653475.1 Candidatus Dormiibacterota bacterium
GGGCGGCGCGCGATCACGTGGACGTCGGACTCGGGCAGGCCATCGATGATCCGATCGGCGAGGGTTGGGCGCAGCCGGCCCAGGGTGCCCCTGGCCGCGACCTCCCCGACCATCACGTGCTCGGCCCCGACGTCCCGGGCCGCCTGGAGGACGGCGCCGGGGACGTCCCTGCCACCCAGGACCGCGAACGCGCAGCCGAGCTGCTGGGCGAGCCACCGGAGCCGCTCCTGCTCGCGGGCCAGCTCGGGGGCGGGTTGGACCGTCACCACCACACAGGAGCCCCCGCTGCGTCGGGCCAGGCGGGCGCCGCGACGCATCAGGTCCTCGGAGCTGGGGCCGCAGGAGATTGCGACCAGCACGTCCTCGGGCGATCCGACCACCTGGCGGTGGCGGGCCATGGAGTCGGCGACCAGCCTCAGGCCGATCTCCCGGAGAGCGGCGAGGTTGCGGGGCCGGAAGAAGTGGGCCAGGGCCTCGTCGACCTTGCTCGCCGGGTAGACGTTCCCATGGCGCATGCGCTTGAGCAAGGCCTCGGGGGCGATGTCGATGAACTGGACCACGTCGGCGCCGTCCAGCACCCGGTCGGGGAGGGTCTCCCGCACCGGGACCCCGGTTACCTTCTCGACCAGGTCCTTCACGCTCTCCAGGTGCTGGACGTTGACGGTCGAGATCACGTCGATGCCGGCGTCGCGCAGCGCCTCCACGTCCTGCCAGCGCTTGGGGTGCCGCAACCCGGGCACGTTGGTGTGGGCAAGCTCGTCCACCAGCGCGATCCCCGGCCGTCTCGCGAGCACGGCCTCCAGGTCCATCTCCTCCAGCACGGCGCCCCGGTAGGGCACCCGCCTCCGCGGGATCGGCTCCAGACCCTGGATCAGCTCCACGGTGCGCGGGCGGCCGTAGGTCTCGACGTAGGCGACCACCACGTCGTGGCCCTGGGCGACCAGCTCGTGCGCCTCGCGCAGCATGGCGAAGGTCTTCCCGGCTCCCGGCGTGGCCCCCAGGTAGACCTTGAGGCGACCGCGGTCTCCCGACCGGCCTGGGCCCCGCCCAGGAGCGGCGGCGTCCCCCGGGCCCGGCGTGCCCACCCCCTCAGCCGGCCTCCCCGCGGTCGAGGGCCAGGTTCAGCTCCAGCACGTCGACGTACGGCTCGCCGAAGATCCCGAGCACGCGACCGTGGAGGTGATGCTCCACCAGCGATCGCACCCTGGCCGGATCGAGGTGGCGTGCCTGCGCCACCCGGTTCACCTGGAGCAGCGCTGACGCCTCGCTGAGGTCGGGATCGAGGCCGCTGGCGGAGGTGGTCACCAGGTCGGCGGGAACCGGTGCGCTGGGGCCGAGGCCGTTCTGGCGACGAACGGCTCGCGCCTCCCGCGCCACGCGGTCGATCAGGGCCGAGTTGGATGGACCCTGGTTGCTGCCCCCCGAGTTGTCGGCGGCGTAGGGCTGGGGCCTGCCGGTGCGAGCGTTGACCGTCGCCGAGGGCCGGCCGTGGAAGTAGCGCGGGCTCGTGAACTCCTGGCCGATCAGCGCGGAGCCCACGACCTGGCCGTTCCTGGTGACCAGGCTGCCGTTGGCCTGGCCGGGGAAGAGGCCCTGAGCCACGCCGGTGACGGCCAGCGGGTAAATCACGCCGGTGACCGCCGCCACCACCAGCGTCAGCCGGAGCGATCGGAGCAGCTCGGAGGGGAGTGACGTGGACATGGGCGTCGGTTCCTCAGACCAGGTGCACCGCGCTGATCAGGAGATCGATCAGCTTGATGCCGATGAAGGGGGCGACGATGCCACCGAGGCCGTAGACGAGCAGGTTCCGACGCAGCAGCGCGGCCGCGCCGAGGGGGCGGTAGCGGACCCCGCGCAGCGCCAGCGGGATCAGGGCCACGATGATCAGGGCGTTGAAGACCACCGCCGAGAGCACGGCGCTGCTCGGGCTGGCCAGGCGCATGACGTTGAGCGCCCCCAGGGCGGGCAGGGACCCGGAGAACATGGCCGGGAGGATGGCGAAGTACTTGGCCACGTCGTTGGCGATGCTGAAGGTGGTCAGCGCCCCCCGGGTGATCAACATCTGTTTGCCCGCCTCGACCACCTCGATCAGCTTGGTGGGGTCGCTGTCGAGGTCGACCAGGTTGGCGGCCTCCCTGGCCGCCTGGGTGCCGGAGTTCATGGCCACGGCCACGTCGGCCTGGGCCAGGGCGGGGGCGTCGTTGGTGCCGTCGCCGCTCATCGCCACCATCCGGCCCTCGGCCTGCTCCCTTCGGATCAACTCCAGCTTCTCCTCCGGGGTGGCCTCGGCCAGGACGTCGTCCACCCCGGCCTCCCGGGCGATGGTGGCGGCGGTGAGGCGGTTGTCGCCGGTGATCATCACCGTGCGGATGCCCATCCGGCGCAGCTCGGCGAAGCGTTGGCCGATGCCGGGCTTGACGATGTCCTTGAGGTGGATGGTGCCCAGCACCTGGGAGGTTCCCCGGTGACGCTCCGCCACCACCAGCGGGGTCCCACCGGCCCGAGCGATGGCGTCGACGGCAGCGCGCACCTCCTCGGGGAGAGGCTGGTCCACCCAGCTCGCGATGCTCTCCGCCGCTCCCTTCCTGATACTGCGACCGTCGAGGTCGACCCCGCTCATCCGGGTCGTGGCCGAGAAGGGCACGAAGACGACACCGTCGCCGCCGTCCGGCGGGACGTCGACGCCGAGCCGGCCGGCCAGGACGACGATCGATCGTCCCTCCGGCGTCTCATCGGCGAGGCTGGAGAGGACGGCGGCGCTGGCGAGGCGGTCCATGGCCACGCCCGCGGAGGGGATGAGTTCCGAGGCCTGTCGGTTGCCGAGGGTGATGGTGCCGGTCTTGTCCAGGAGCAGCGTGTCCACGTCCCCGGCCGCCTCCACCGCCCGCCCGGAGAGGGCGACCAGGTTGCGCTGGAGG
>DASRBU010000091.1:0-3047 GCA_035653475.1 Candidatus Dormiibacterota bacterium
CCTGGGTCGAGGACCACAGCGTCAGCCGGCCGTCCTCGTAGGTGGCGAGCGCGCTGTGCTGCTCCATGGGCAGGTGGGTGCTGCCCTGGTAGAAGAAGAGGTCCTCGCGCACGTGGTCGGCGGCGGCGAACCCGGCCTCGAGGTCGCCGAACTCGTAGCTGACCAGGCGGTGGACGTTGCCGCGCTGGCGGGTCAGGGCCGGATCGTGGATGGGCTCGTCGGCCGGCTCCTGGAGCGCCTCCTCGATGGACATCACCGGCCGCAGGGGCAGGTAGGAGACCCGGATCGCGTCCAGGGCCGCGGCCGCCGTCTCCTCGTCGACGGCGGCCACCGCCGCCACCGGGTCGCCGACGAAGCGCACCTTCTCGAACTCCAGCGCTCGCTCGTCCTGGGAGACGGGCATGATGCCGTAGCGGATGGGGAGGTCCTCCCCGGTCAGCACCGCCTTCACCCCGGGGAGGCGCCGAGCGGCGTCGACGTCGATGCCCAGGATGCGGGCGTGGGGGTGGGGGCTGCGCAGGATCTTGCAGTGGAGCATGCGCGGGAGCTGGAGGTCGTCGGCGTAGCGGGCGGTCCCGGTCACCCGGGCCACGGCGTCCACCCGGGGCAGGGGCCGACCCACGGCGGCGAACCCGTCTTTCGCGCTCATGCCCGCATCCTCCTTGCCGCCAGCTCGACCGCGTCCACGATGGTGGCGTACCCCGTGCAGCGACACAGGTTGCCCGCCAGCGCCTCCTCGATCTGGGAGCGGTCGGGGCTCGGGTTGCGGTCCAGCAGCGCCCTGGCGGCCAGGAGCATGCCCGGCGTGCAGTATCCGCACTGGACCGCCCCCAGCTCGATGAAGGCCTGCTGCAGGGGGTGGAGGTGGGCCGGGCTCCCCAGCCCCTCCACGGTCGTGATCTCGCAGCCCTCCAGCTGCACCGGCAGCAGCAGGCAGCTGAGCTGGGGCCGGCCGTCCACCAGCACGGTGCAGGTGCCGCACTCGCCCAGCTCGCAGCCGTGCTTGGTGCCGGTCAGGCCGAGCTGCTCGCGAAGCACCTCCAGGAGCGTGGCGTGGACCGGGACCAGCACCTGGTGCTCCTCGCCGTTGACCCGGAGGGTGAGCACCTCCCGGTGGACGGGTCGTTGCAACTCGTTCAGCATGACGAACCGGGGTCGAGCATAGCGCAGCCCGGATACGAGGTCAATTCCGTTCCGAATGGCGAACGAACGGCTTCTCAACCGGGATCGATTCGTTCATAATGCTGAACGATGGTGCCCGCCGTCGAGCGCTCCTTCCGCATCCTCGATCTGCTCAGCCGCAGCCCCTCGCCGATGGGCACCTCGGAGGTCGCCCGCCGTCTGCGCCTGGCCAAGAGCACGGTCCACGGGCTACTGCGGGCGCTGGAGGCGGTGGGTGCGGTCGAGGAGGTCCACCGCCGATACCGGCTGGGACCGGCGGTCGAGCGCCTGGCGGCGGTGGCAGAGCTGCGTCGGCGCTGGCGGCCGGTGCTGGAGCGGATGGCCGAGGAGACCGGGGAGACCGCCTTCCTCGGCCAGCCCCGGGGCCAGCGGGTGGCCATCCTGGACGAGGTCCTGGGCGCCGGCGCGCCCGTGGTCTCCGCCCCCGCCGGCAGCCACGTCCCGGCCTCGGCCGGCGCGCTCAGCAAGGTGCTGGCCGGGGCGCGGATCGCCGAGGACCGGGGTGAGTACCTTGAAGGGGTGAACGCGGTCGCGGCCGCGGTGCCCGGTGGCCTGGTCTGGGTGGCGGGCTTCGCCGCCCGGCTCAGCTCGGAGCGCCTGCCGGCGGTGGCGGAGCTGCTGGAGCGTCTGGTGTGCCGATAGCCGGTCCGCGCCTGCGGGTGGAGAAGTACCGCGACCTGCTGGCGCGCATCCATGCCCTTCCCCGCCGGCGGCTGACGCTGATGATCGGGGTCGACGGCCCTCGGGGGGCGGGCAAGACCACCTTCACCCGGGCCCTGGCCGCCCTGGACCCGGGGCTGGACGTGGTGCAGATGGACGACTTCTGGCTACCGCGGGGGCAACGGCGGCAGGAGCGCGGTGAGGCGCCGGTGCACGAGGTGGCGGCGGACGTGGACTGGCGCCGCCTGCGCGCTCACGTCCTCATGCCCTTGAGCCGCGACCAGCCCGCCCGGTACCAGCGCTACGACTGGACCAGGGACTCGCTGGCCGAGTGGCGCATGGTGCCGGTGGGCGGCATCCTGATCGTGGAGGGCCTCTACGCCTGCTCGCGCCCGCTGGCCGGCTTCTACGACTTCAAGATCTGGGTCGAGGCCCCTCTCGAGGTGCGCCGGAGCCGGGGGCCGGGCCGGGACGGGGAGGGGGAGGAGCGGTGGCACCGGCTCCTGGCCGAGGACGCCTACCTGGCGGCGCAGGACCCGGCCGCCCGGGCCGACCTGCGCGTGGACGGCTCCGGCTCCCTGCCCCACGACCCCCTCCGCGAGTACGTGCGGATCCGGGACGAGTCGGGCCGGGGATGACCGAGGCCGGCCCGGCGGCCCACACGTCCGCCCGGGTGGGGCGGCAATTGCTGCCGACAGAATTCTCATAAGCGCCTTCTCATCGGTTAGGATCGCGGCCGTGAACCTGAAGGAGTGGGCGCGAGAGCAAGGCGTCTCGTACTCAGCGGCCCTCCGCTGGTGCAAGTCGGGGAAGCTCCCGGTGCCCGCCGACCAGGCGGACCGGCTGATCGTGATCGGCGAGCTCCCACCTCTCCTTCCGGCATCACCGCCGTGTATGCCCGCGTGTCATCGGCCGACCAAGCCGGTGATCTCGATCGACAGGTGGCGCGGGTGACGGCCTGGGCGGCGAGGAACGGCTTGGTGGTTGGCCGGGTGGTGACCGAGGTGGGGTCTGCCCTGAACGGAAGGCGGCGCAAGTTCCTGGCGCTCCTTCGTGATCAGACCGTGACCACGATCGTGGTTGAACACCGAGATCGCTTCGCCCGCTTCGGGGCCGAGTACGTGGAAGCCGCTTTGGCCGCGCATGGTCGTAGGTTGCTGGTGGTGGACCCGTCCGAGGTGGACGACGATCTCGTTCGGGACGTA
>DASRBU010000092.1:0-9764 GCA_035653475.1 Candidatus Dormiibacterota bacterium
CAACGGGACCCGCTACGGCCTCGTGGCCTCGGTCTGGACCAGGGACGTGTCCCGGGCGGTGAGGCTGGCCCGGGGGATCCAGGCCGGCCAGGTCACGATCAACACCACCGGCTCCCGTGGGGTCATCGGTGCCCCCTTCGGCGGCTACAAGCACAGCGGCTTCGGCCGCACCATGAGCGCGGACAGCATCTTCGAGTACACGCAGGTCAAGACCGTGGTCATCAACGGCGACTGAGCGTCGCCTCCCCCGCCGGTGCGGCCCGGGGGAGGTGGGTGGGGTGCCGTCGCGGGGCGGTCGACGCGCCGCCGGCTCCGGATGGGGCATGGGCCCCTCAGGGAGACGGCCGCATCCGGGCCCGGATCGGGGCGGCGGGAAGGCTCGGGGGATGGGAGGCGGGGCGTGGGCCGGCGTCGGGCCCGGAGCTCGCCCCGGGAGTGCCCTGGCCGAGCGACACCCGGGCCGGATCAGTAGCCCTGCCGGCGGCCGGATCTCTATACTCAGCGATCGGGTTGGGCCCGGGGCCGCCCACGGGGTTGGAAGGATTGGAGACCGAGACGCTGGGAGCGGACCTGACCGGGCGCCAGCTGGGGCCGTACCGGTTGGAAGGCTTGGTCGGGGCGGGTGCCTTCGGCTCGGTCTACCGGGGACGGCATCTGCACCTGGACGTGGTGCGGGCGGTCAAGGTGCTGCAGACGGAGCTGGCTCAGGTTCCGCAGCTGCAGGCGCGCTTCCTCCAGGAGGCCAGGACCGCTGCCGGTCTCTCCCATCCCTGCATCGTCCCCGTCTACGACTTCGGGATCGACCAGGGGATGCGGTACATCGTCATGGAGTACGTCGACTCCGTGACCCTGGCCCGGTTCATGGAGCCCCTGACGCCAGTCCAGAGGCTGGGCGACGCCGTCATCCTGGGTGCCGTCCGAGACGTCGCCGCCGCGCTGGACTACGCGCACTCCCGGGGCATCCTCCATCGGGACCTGAAGCCGGCCAACGTGCTCGTCCGCCGCTCCGACCGGCGTGCGCTGCTCAGCGACTTCGGCGTGGCCAAGGTGCTGACCGCGGCCGGGCTGACCGAGACCGGCGTGGCCATCGGCAGCTACGCCTACATGTCGCCCGAGCAGTGCTCCGGATCCGGTCAGCTGAGCACGCGCTCGGACGTCTACGCCTTTGCGGCGATGCTCTACGAGATCGCGAGCGGCGACCCGCCGTTCGGAAGGGGCCTGCCAGCGGTCGCCGGCCACATGAGCCAGGCGGTCCCCTCCGTCCGGCTGCCCTCGCCAGGGCTGACCAGGGGGGTGGACGAGGTCCTGCGCCGAGGTCTGGCCAAGCGCCCGGAGGATCGTCCGGCCACCGCCGGTGAGCTGGCGGCCGCCTTCCTGGAGGCGGTGACGGAGCCGACGGTCATGGCCCCCGGTCCGGGCCCGGCGGGGTCCGAGCCCAGCCCCACGATCGTGCCCGGGCAGGCGCCCCCACCCCGGCCCGGGGTCGGTCCGACCACCGCCCGCTCCGGGGTCCGGCTCCTGGTGGGGGCGGCGCTGGCCTCGCTGCTGGTGCTGGTCGGCGGGGCCGCCCTGGCCATCACCGAGTTCTTGCCCTCCATCCATGGGGGCCGTCCGACCCCCTCCTCCACCCCCGCTCCGCCCCGGGCGAGCTTCCCGCCGGACTTCCCCGTCACCGCCCCCCAGCGGGCCGTCGTGGCCAGGCTGGGCCAGCCGGTGGAGGTGAAGGACGCCTTCGAGGACGTCAGGATCACGGTCGTCGACGCCGACATCAACGACCCCGGCACCTCCGAGGCGAGCCTCATCGACCCGCAGCGCGACCGCTTCGTCGACGTGCAGGTGCGGATCCAGAACCTCGCCTCGAGCTCCCTCCCGTACGGCGCCTACCAGTGGTGGCTGAGCGACGGCAACGGCCATCCCTACGCCTCGGTCCCCTCGCCGAAGAGCCCACCCATCCCCTCCGATGAGGATCAACTCGTCCCCGGCCAATCGGTCGAGGGCTACGTGAGCTTCGAGGTCCCCAGGTCGGCGTCCGACTTCGAGGTCTGGGCGACGGTCGCCAGCCGCCCCGTCCGCGTCCCTCTGCGCTGACCTGGCGGCACCGCTATCGGCGGCCGGGCGCCCGCAACAGGGCGAACCGCAACGGCTCCAGGTCGGTCGGATCCAGCCGCTCGAAGCGGAGGTGCCCGTGCGGGTCGGCCGCGATCCGGCGCTGGGTACCCATGGTCAGCTCGACCTCCACTTCCCCGGGGCGTTCCGCCTGGCTCTCGATGATCGAGGCGAACAGCGACCAGCCCTCCTGGCCGGCGCCCCTCCGGCCGCGCAGCAGCTGCCAGCTGTACTCGTCGGAAGCTGGGATGGGCATGGGCAGGTCGGTCAGGTGTACGCGCCGAGCGTGCCATCGGCGCCCGCCCGCCCGGAGGTCGAAGTCGGGCAGCCAGACCACCGAGGGCACGGCGGGTGGGGCGGTGCCGAGGAGCGCGCTCACCCAGGGGGTCAACGTGCTCAGGCCCAGCCGAAGCCGGGTCTCGCCCTCGGCGCTCTCGACCTCGTCACCGGGCTCGGCGTCGACCACGTAGGGCGTCAGCGGCAGCTCGGAGAGTTCTCGCCCCAGGGCCACGGCCAGCCTGGCCACGACCATGGCCGGGATCTCTTCGGGCGCCAGCAGGCCCTTCTCCAGCATCATCAGCCACACCGGATCGAGGCGGGCCCGCTGGGCCAGCTCCAGGCAGTCGAGGCCCTGTCGGGCGCGGAGGTCGGAGATCAGGGTTCCGAAGGCCCGCGCCTCCGGGAGACCGCGGTCGACCCGGCCCCCCGGTTCTCGCGAACGCTCGGACACCGCCTGCGCGAAGGCGACGGTCAGCTCCTCCAGGCTGCGGGGCACGGTCCTGTCGTCCGTCGGCTCAGGGCCGAAGCGCATCTCGCTCACCGGATAGCTCTCCGAAGCGCTCCCTCCAGAGGGCGCGCAGCGCCCGGAGGCCACGGGAACCGTTCTGCCGGGCTGCCTCTTCACTGATGCCCAACCGTGCCGCCACCTCTCGCCAGCCGGGCAGGTCCTGGCCGGGCCGGGTCTCGGCCAGGAAGGTGTAGTCGTCCTCCTCGATCCGGTAGCGGTAGCGAAAGAATACGGCCAGGGCGCGGCAGGAGCCGTGAGCGCGGTCGGAGCGCTGGAGCTCCCGGAAGACGAGCCGGAAAGCCTCGCGCCGAGCCCGGGTGGCCTCGGCTGCGATGGTGCGCTGCTCGACCCCTGTGGACGCATCCGCCGACGGCAGCGAGCGCTCCGAATCGAGGTCGTCGAGGGAAGAGAGGGGATGACGGTACGCCTGACGTAACCGGTCGATGCAGCGTCGCTCGGCGATGGAGCGAGCGAGGGTGGGGAGCTGGGCGCGATCGGGATCGTAGCCCCCCCGAGCCCGCAGCTCCACCAGAGCCAGGAACGTCTCCGAGAGGACGTCCTCGCAGTCGGCCCGCGAGCCGCCCAGCCTGGCCATGACCAGTGGCCTCAGGGTACGTGCCAGCTCCCTCCAGCAGGTCTCGGACTCCTGGTGCAGTGCGAAGGCGACGGATTCCTCCTCCCAGGAGAGCGCGGGAGCGGGGGTCATGGAGGTGGCGGTTCGGAGCGTCCGATCCAGCCGGTGACGGGCTGAGCTGCCATGCCACGTCAACGGACGTCCACGCCGGACGGTAACGAACGCTGGTCGCTTGGAAGCGGGGGGCGAGCCCGCCATCGGGGGGCCGACTAGCGGCAGACACCAGCCACCAGCACGTCGCCCTCCAGCCGTGGATCTCCGGTGAATCGCGGGGCCCCGGTTCCGTCCCAGCGAGCGATGGCGCCGCTGTGGCCGCTGAACCAGATCGTGTTCCCGTCCGTCACCGCCGGCGGGGCCTCGTTCGCCACCGACGGCGCGGCGATGGTCTGTCCGCCCACGACGACCGAGGTCCCGCCCGTGTCGCTGACGGTGAAGATGGGGCCCCGTCCCCGGACCCCCAGCAGCTCGACCGCGTGGCCAGGGAAGGTCCGGTAGGTGGAGATGGCCCCGGTTGCCAGGTCGAGCTGCTGGATCCGGTCCGGGGCGCTGCCGAAGGGGCTGGCGTCGCCAGGGTCCAGGTCGGCGCCGAAGGCGACGCCGTCGCCGATCACGGTCCAGGTCCCGCTGCCGGTGATCTGATGCAGGGTGCCCCGGCTCGGGTCGAGCAGGGCCAGGCCCTGGCCGGGCGTGACGAAGATGCCCTGGGGGGTGAAGTCGAGGACGTGGTAGGTGCCCGGGACCGGGATCTGCCGGTCCACGCCGCTGGCGGCGGCGACCACGTGCACCGCGCCTGGGTCGGCGTAGGCGTAGGCGCTGCCGTCCGGCAGAACCCAGGCCCGGGGCACGGGCAGCCATCTGGCGACGGCTCGGTCGTAGGCGCCCATGCTGTTCGGGTCGGGCACGAAGGTGCCGGTGAGGTCGTGGAACCGAATGAAGCCGCCGTGGCCGACGGTGCCGTGGTCGGGATGGCCGTCCATGGGGGCGTCGTGGCTGGCGACCGGCAGCCGACAGTCGGTGGGCGCGGTTCCCTGCTCCGGTACGGAAGCCAGGTTGCTGGGAGCCGGGGTGGAGATGGCCACCGGCTGCGGTCGGGCAGGCTGCGTCGATGCCGCCGGGGCGGAGAGGTCGGTGCAGCCCAGCGAGGGAAGGCAGCCGGTCAGGCACAGAACGAACGGGAAGAGGCGGCGTGGTCGCATCGTGGCTCCCTCTCGTGAACGAGCTTCGCGGTCGGGCGAGGTCCTGCGGGCTCAGAACCGAACCCCGGATCGAGATCGGGGACGGGGACGAGGGTGACGGTGGGGATCGCGGCCGCGACGGTCACCCCGGCCTTCAAAGGCCGGTCCCCGCCGGCATCGGCCGCGGTGCCGATGAGGCCGGCCCCGGTCGCGGATGCAGCCCCCGGCGGATCGGCGGCGACAGAGACGTGGAGGGATCGGCTCGGCCGCCGCGCCGGCCGCGCCCGGGCGCCTGCCGGGCGGTCGGGGGTGAGGGCGTGGGATGGCCGGTCACGAGACGTTCCCCCTGGAGGCTTCGCGTGTGTCTCCGGGGGCCGCGGTCTCCACTCGCGAGGACGGGTCGTCCGCATCGCCAGTGCCTTCGACGCCGGTCGCCGGACGTGACAGGTGGCCGGATGTCACATCCCCGTCGTCACCGCGAAGGTGTCGACATGACCAACCAGGAGGACGCGAATCGGGGCGTCGGACTCGCCCACGGCCGGTCCGGTTCATCGGACGAGCCGACGACCCTGGCCGCGCCGTCCCAGCCACCAACGGCGACCGCAGGCCCATCGCCGATGCTGGCGGTGTCCGCCCTGGGGCGGCGTTTCACCGTCGGCGGTGCCGACCCCGTCGGCATCGGCCGCGACCGGACCAACTCGCTCGTCATCCCCGACCCCCGCGTCTCGCGCTTCCACGCCCGGCTGCGCCGCGAGGGCCGGGTCTGGTGGCTGGAGGACCTGGGCAGCCTCAACGGGACCCACCAGGACGGCCGCCGGGTGGAGCGGCTGGCGATCGAGTCGCCCACCCAGGTGCGGCTCGGTGGCGGCGACGGGGTGCTCCTCGAGCTGGAGCCGATGGCCGCCCCGCAGGGGCCGCCGCGGTCGTCGTTGCGCGTCGGGCGCTGCTGCGACAACGACCTGGTGGTGAGCGACCTCTCGGTCTCGCGCCACCACGCGCGGCTCCTCCCCGAGGCTCCGGGCGAGTGGCAGCTGATCGACCTGGGGAGCTCGAACGGCACCTTCGTCAACGGCCAGCGGGTCCAACAGGCCCGGGTCCGGGAGGGCGACGTGATCGGCTTGGGGGCGAAGGCGTTCTGCCTCCGCGGCGGCCGTCTGGAGCCGTGGGTCAGCGAGGAGCCCGCGCTCGAGGCCCAGGGGTTGACAGTGCGCGGGAGCGGGGGGACCACGCTGCTGGACGAGGTCAGCTTCTCCCTGCCGGAGCGGAGCCTGCTGGCCGTGGTGGGGCCCTCGGGAGCTGGCAAGACGACCCTGCTCGGGGCCCTGACCGGCCTCCGGCCAGCCCAGGAGGGCCGGACCCTGGTCGGCGGCCGCGACCTCTACCAGGCGTACGACGAGCTGCGCCTGCAGATCGGCTACGTGCCCCAGGACGACGTCCTGCACACCGGCCTCACCGTGCGACGCGCCCTGCGCTACGCGGCCGAGCTGCGTTTCGGCGACGACGTGTCGGGCCACGAGCGGCGGGCGAGGGTGGAGGAGGTGCTGGCCGAGCTGGGGATCGCCTCCCGCGCCGACCTGCGAATCGCGAGGCTCTCCGGAGGCCAGCGCAAGCGGGTCAGCATCGCGCTCGAGCTGCTGACCCGCCCGAGCCTGCTCTTCCTCGACGAGCCCACCAGCGGCCTCGATCCGGGCATGGAGAAGCACCTGATGCAGCTGCTCCGCGACCTGGCCGACGCCGGGCGCACGGTGGTGGTGGTCACCCACAGCGTCCAGAGCCTCTCCCTCTGCCATCGGGTGCTGTTCCTGGCCCCGGGCGGCCGGGTGGCCTTCTACGGCCCTCCCCAGGACGTCACCCGGCACTTCGGATGCGACGACGTGGCCGAGGTCTTCGCCCGGCTCGAGCAGCACCCGGAGACGGGCCGGGAGGTGCGGGCGGGAGCGCGGACGGACGGGCTCACCTCCGGCCCACCCCGGGTTCCGTGGCCGACGGCGGCTTCCCGGACCACCGGCCAGGGCCCGGGGCCTCTGGCGCCGCGGCGCCGGAAGAGCGCCTGGCGCCAGCTCTCCACGCTCACGCGTCGCTACCTGGCGGTGATGGCGAGCGACCCCTTGAACCTCGCTTTCCTCCTCTGCCAGGCTCCGATCCTGGCCCTCATCGTGCTGCTGGCGGTGGCGCCCCGGGGGTTCCAGGCCGGTTCCTCGGGGGCGGTCGGGACCGCCAGCGAGGCCGGGCTGATCCTGGTCGTGAGCGCCACCTACCTCGGTCTCCTCAACTCGGTTCGCGAGGTGGTCAAGGAGCTGCCCATCTACCTGCGCGAACGGACCATCGGCCTCTCCATCCCCGCCTATCTGGGCTCGAAGGTGATCGTGCTCTCCGCGGTGACCGTGGCCCAGGCGGCCATCCTGGTCGCGATCGGCGCCGCCCGCGAGGGGTCGCCCGGGGTGGGTGCGTTCCTCCACTCCCCCTCGCTGGAGCTGGTGCTCGACGTGGCCGCCGCAGGCGTGGCGGCGCTGGCGCTGGGCCTGCTGGTGTCGTGCCTGGTCAACCGCGCCGACAAGGCGCTGACCCTGCTCCCGCTGCTGGTGGTGCCGCAGTTCGTGCTCACCTTCCCCCAGCTCCACATCGACGAGAAGCCCATCCTGCGCCAGCTCAGCTACGCCGCCAGCGCCCAGTGGGCGTACTCAGCGGTGGCCTCGACCGTGAACCTGAACCAGCTCGACTACCTGCAGGCGCGCGCCGCCAACCCCAGGATCCCGCCCGGGCAGGACGCCAACGCCAGCTCGGCCGCTCTCGACGCGGCCATCAAGCGGGTCACCGACCTGCGACCACAGGCCCGCTGGCAACATCGGCCCGGAGCCTGGGGGGAGGACATGCTGGTCCTGGGCGGGATGGTGCTCGTCTCCCTGCTGCTGGCCGGCCTGGCCCTTCGCCGGCGCGATCCGCGCCCGGGACGGCGCCGGCACGTGCCGGCGCCGGGAAGGGGGGACGCGGTATGGAGGCCGCTCAACCGGTGAGCACGCCGAATCCACCCCCCCTCCCCGGGCCGCTCCTGGCCCGGGGACGGCCCGTCCGCCCCGAGCGCTGGCGGTGGGCGGTGATCGCCCTTAGCCTCCTCCTCTTCCTGACCGCGTGCGCGACCCCGGCCCTGGAGATGAGGGTGGAGCCTTCGGCCGGGCGGCTCGATGCGTGGCCGGGGTGGTTTCTCTGCCTGTTCGGCTGGCTGGGCATCCTGGTCCTCCAGTTCGGCTGGTACGCGAACCTGTTCCTGCCACCGGCGCTGCTGCTCCTGGGCCTACGGCTCTGGGTGGCCGCCCTGGTGGTGTCCGGCATCGGCCTGCTCCTGGCCGGCGACACCTTCCTCCTCGCCATCACGCCGCTGCCGAACGGAGACGACGTGGGCCACCGCCTCTACCTGAACCGCCCCTTGATCGGGTGCGACCTCTGGCTCGCCAGCATGGCGGTGGTGGCGGCCGCCGCCGTCGTCAGCCTGGTCCGTCGATCCCGCACCACCCCCCCGGCCGGGTGAGGTGGCATGGCGCTGGTCGGGGGCGCCTCCCCGCGACCGGCGGCGGCCACGCCACCTCGCCGCCCGGCCTTCGCGGCCGGGCTCCGGGAAGTGAACGGCAGGGGGCCGACGGGATGCCCGCTTCTCGGCCGGTCCCGCGCGGGACCGGCTTCGGCGCCCGGGCGCCGTCTAGACGGCGGTCACCGCCAGGTAGAGGATCCCGAAGAGGAAGATCCAGACCACGTCGACGAAGTGCCAGTACAGCGTCGCCGCGGCCACACCGACGTGGTGCCGACCGTTGAAATGGCCCCTGAGCGCCCGGCCCAGCATCAGGAGCAAGAAGACGAGGCCCCCGGCCACGTGGAGGCCGTGGAAGCCAGTCATGGTGAAGAACGCGCTCCCGAACTGGTTCAGCCCGCTGAAGCTGATGTGGGCGTGGGTGAACTCGTAGCCCTGGCCGACCTCGAAGGCCACGCCCAGCAGGATGGTGGAGACCAGGAGGACGAAGAACCGGGCCCGCTGGTCGTGCGCGATCGAGTCCAGGGCGTAGTGGCAGGTCACGCCGCTGGAGAGCAGGATCACGGTGTTGGCGGCGGGCAGCGGCCACCAGTTGATCGGGATCGTCCGGGGGGGCGGCCAGCCCAGGGGATGGGAGCCGAACATGTAGAAGTACATGGCGAAGAGGCTTCCGAAGAACATCACCTCGGAGGCGAGGAAGATGTACATCCCCATCATCGCCGGGCTGATCACCGGGTACTGGGGACGGCGCTCGGGTCGTGCGGGTGCTTCTGCGACTGCCACTAGTGCGTCTGCTCCTCGGGGGCGTGCGGGGCCGGTTCCTCGATCTCGCTCTGCTCGCTCACCACCTGCTCGTACATGCGGGTGTCCTCGAAGATCACCCAGCCTCCCACCCCGACCAGGAAGATCACCAACCCCAGGACCAGCAGCACCAGGCGGACGATCCCGGCGAACGGAACCGCGGCCAGGCCCAGGAAGAGGAAGCCCAGGCAGATGATGAACGGGTAGCTGCTGGGCGGGAAGATGTGGATGCCGAGTCGGTGGGCTCGCTCCTCGTAGTCGACGACCGGCGGTTCCTGGGCCACCGGCGGCTCCAGGTCGAACCGCCGGGCACGCCGTCGGGAGGGGTCGGCGTCGCGCCAGGCCTGGAAGGCGGCCGAGGCCACCGGCGTGCTCGGCCAGAGCGAGAAGCTGCAGTTACGGCAGTACTGCAGGAAGCGCGGGGTCAACAGCCCGCACCGGGGGCACTCGACCGCCAGCGCCGGGTTGCCGGTGTCGACGAAGACGGGTTTGGTCGCGCGGGCCACGAGGGCGATTTTAGAAGGTGCGCGGAGTCGGGGTCGGGGACCCGCCGGCGGGCGGCCGCTCGGAGGCTCGGCCCAGCGCCCCACCGGCGGCCCCCGACCGGCGCGCGGGGTGGCGTCATGGGGGGAGGGAGCTGAGCTAAGCTGAGGGCGATGGCGACGCTGGCGCCCCCACGGCCCAAGAGCTACGACGACACCTTCTTCAAGCCGATCGCGCTGTGGTTGACGACCACCG
>DASRBU010000093.1:0-3017 GCA_035653475.1 Candidatus Dormiibacterota bacterium
GGGTGGTCGGTCAGGAGGACGGCGTGGACGACCTCCCCTCGGGCACGCTCGACCCCGACCACGCAGCTCTCCCTGACCAGGGGATGGCCGTTCAGCGCTCGCTCCACATCCTCGGGATAGACGTTGCGGCCGTCGGCGAGGACGATGCGGAAGGCCTGCCGGCCCAGGATGCGCAGGTAGCCGTCGGCATCGAACCTGCCCACGTCGCCGGTCCGGAACCAGCCCTCCCGAAAGGCGGCGGCGGTGAGCTCAGGGGCGTTGAAGTAACCGGAGGTCACGGTAGGCCCGCGGATCAGGATCTCGCCGTCGTCAGCCACCTGTATCCTCACCCCGGGCAATGGCCTCCCCACCGTGCCCAGCCGCTTCGCCCTCTGGTTGTTGAGGGTGGCCACGCCGCAGACCTCGGTCAGCCCGTAGCCCTCGTAAGCGGGGATACCCATCGCCTCCCAGGCGGTGGCCAGCTTCTCGTCCAGAGGGGCGCTGCCACAACCGATGAAGCGCACGTGTCCGCCCAAGGCGCGATGGACGGGGCGGAAGAGCAGGCGCCGGGTGGGCTGGGGCAGCCGGGGCGCCAGCGTCATCGCCATCCGCCAGCGGCCCTCGCTGCCCCGAGCCCGGACCTGGCGCTCGATGCCGGCCAGCAGCATACGCAGCATCTCCGGGACGAGCGTGAAGCAGGTGATCCCCTCCTCCTGGAGGGCGCGCAGGATGGTAACGCTGCCCGGCCGAGGCAGGTAGGTCATCTGTATCCCAGCGCTAACCGCCAGGAGGAGGTCGGTGACCTGCTCGTAGACGTGGCTCAGGGGGAGGAGCGAGAGGGCACGATCGCGCGGATCGAGGGGGAAGGCGGCTTGGAGCGCGCGCAGCTCGGCGAGCAGGTTCGCGTGCGTGAGCACCGTCCCCTTGGGCACACCGGTGGTGCCAGAGGTGTAGACGATCTCGGCCAGGGCGTCTGGCCGCAGTCGGGGGCGGGGAAGGCCGGGAGAGCCCAGCCCAGGCCGGTCCTGCACCAGATCGAACAGGTCCTCCAGCGCCACCACCTGGTCCACCGGCGGTCCGAAGGCGCCGCCTCCGGTTCGGGATCGGAAGCCCAACCTGGGGGCGGCGGCGACCATGAAGCGGTCGGCCACCTCCCGGGTGGTGCGGAGGTCGATGGGCACCACCACCACCCCCGCCAGCCAGGCGCCGAACAGGAGCACCGCGTACTCGGGCAGGTTGGGGGACCAGATCGCGATCCGGTCGCCGGGTCGCAAGCCTTGCGCATGCAGCCAAGCCCCCACCCGCAGGGCCAGGTCGGCTGCGGTCCGAAAGCTCAAGCTCTGGATCTGGAACCCACGACGGGCCCGGAAGGCGATCCGCTCGCCGTGCTCCGCGGCGGCCCGGAGGATGACCTCGCCCACCCCGTTCATGTCGTTCCTGCCTCCACGCTGCCACGGACGGTGCGAGCGGACAAGCGACGATGGCCCTGGCCCATCCGGGACTTGGGGGCCGAAGCACCCGGCATCGTTCCCATCTCTGGCCGCCCTCAGGCCGTTTCAGCCCGCCTCGCAGATCGCGGCCGTCCGCCCGTCAGGGACCTGGCCCAGACCGTGGCCCGCCGAGCCGCGTCCCGGCCGATGACCGTGATCGGGCCGGCCCGGGCGAGGCGAGACCCGAGAACGGCATCTCCCGCTGGGGGACGCGAGGGCGGTCCCCTTCCGTCGATCGCCGCCGGCGTGACGAAGCATCGAGGACGAGCCGCACCGTGAGCATCGCTCTGGCTGCAGCATGGCCCTGGTCGATCGTGGCTCCCAGTGCCGGGGGTCCTGCCGCCGGCGGCCTGGATGGCCCTGGGAGCCGGCGTCTGGAGGCCCGCTCCGCAGGCCGTCACTCGCGATCGGCGTCGGCCTGCGGTGGTCTCGGGTGCCGATGCCGGTTCGCCGGCCTTGCCCGGGCGAGCCCGATGGCCGATCGCCGGGACGGGAACGGCGGACGACCCCCAGGGGAGCCGGGGGGTGCTGTGCACCCCCCGGAGGACGAGAGGAAGAGGATGGGCCCCGCGGGGAGCGGTTCTGCCCGCAGCCTCCTGCCCCCCTGGGGCCCTGGGGACTGGTTCCGTCGACCGGCCTCAAGATAGGTCGCTCCCTGCCATCCCGAGCAGGGACGGGTGTCCCGGGATCGGCAGGTCGTCCGGCCTCAGACGGTGCGATCGACCGCCGGGCGGCGTCCGTCCGGCGTGACCCGTCTCGGGGTGGGCCCGGCCGTCGGAAGCGATGGCTCAGGACTCAACCCGGGAGCTTTCCGCCCGGCCGGCGTCGAGCCGGCTTCGTCGGCGTCCCCAGGTCAGGTAGACGGCGAGCCCGAGGAGCATCCAGGCCCCGAAGCGCGCCAGGGTGAGCGGCGGGAGCCGTAGGGCGAGGAAGGCCGATGCTCCGGCCGAGAGCAGGGGCACCGCCGGCACCAGGGGGACCCTGAAGCTCCGAGGGAGATCGGGCCGCATCCGGCGCAGGCGCCACACGGCCAGCGAGACGGTGAAGAAGGCCGCCAGGGTGCCGATGTTGGTGAGCTGGGCCAGCGTGTCGATGGGCGTCAGGCCGGCGAGCAGGGCGACGCCGACCCCGACCAGGAGGGTCGCCACCCAGGGGACGCGGGTCCGGCGGTGCACCCGGCCCACCGGGCCCGGGAGGAAACCGTCGCGCGCCATGGCGAAGACGATCCGGCTCTGGCCGAAGAGCATGACCAGGAGGACGCTGGTGAGGCCGGCGACGACGCCGGCCGCGACCACGGCCCCCGCCCAACGCAGCCCCACCGCCAGCAGCGAGCCGGTGACGGGAGAGGGGTTGTCCAGCGAGGAGGTGGGCACCATGCCGGTGAGCACGGCGGCGACGGCCACGTAGAGGAAGGTGCAGACGACGAGGCTGAGGACGATGGCCATCGGCACCGTCCGCTGCGGTTGCCGCGCCTCCTCGGCGGCGGTCGAGACCTGGTCGAAGCCGATGTAGGCGAAGAAGATGACCGCCGCACCCGTGGTTACCCCG
>DASRBU010000094.1:0-4087 GCA_035653475.1 Candidatus Dormiibacterota bacterium
CGTCGGCCTGACCCTGGGCATGTGGTGGGCCTACCACGTGCTGGGCTGGGGCGGCTACTGGGGATGGGACCCGGTCGAGAACGCGGCCCTGATGCCCTGGCTGGCCACCACCGCCTACCTGCACTCGGTCCAGGTCCAGGAACGACGGGGAGGGCTTCGGACCTGGAGCCTGGTGTTGGTGATCTCCGCCTTCCTGCTCTCCATCCTGGGCACCTTCATCGTGCGCAGCGGCATCCTGCCCTCGGTCCACAGCTTCGCCGTCAGCCCGCTCGGCCCCTGGTTCTTCGGTTTCTTGCTGGTGGCGGCGGTGGCCTCCGGGACCATGCTCGTCTGGCGGGGGACGCCGGATGCCGGGGGCGGCCAGGTACGTCCCGGAGCCTCCCCCGGGCCGGCCGAGGAACGGCCCGGCCCCTCCCGGGAGGGCGTCTTCGCGCTCCAGAACCTCCTCCTCGCCGCCCTGACCGCGGCCATCCTCTGGGGCACCCTGCTGCCCTTGCTGAGCGGCATGGTGGGTCGACAGCTGGTGGTGGGCCCGAGCTACTACCAGCGGGTGGCCGCCCCCTTCTTCGTGGGCCTGCTGGCGCTGCTGGCGGTGGGCCCGATCCTGCCCTGGCGAGGGCCGGGCCCGGGCTGGCCGCGCCGCCTCCTCGTCCACCCGCTCCGGCCGCCGGGGTTCCTGGGCAGCCCCCTCTGGGCGGCGCTGGCGGCGGCGGCGACCCTGGTCGGTCTGGCGCTGGCCGGGGTGCGCCGGCCGTCGGTCCTGGTCACCCTCCCCCTGGTGGCCGCCGGCATCGCCACCTGCCTCCAGGAGTACGGTCGGGGCGCGGGCGGCTGGCTTCGCCGCCCGAATCGCGCCCACCTGGCGGGGGCGCGCCGTCGCCGTTACGGCGCCTATCTGGCCCACCTCGGGGTGCTGATCGCGGCCGCCGGCCTGATCGGCTCCCACGTCTGGCAGCAGGAGCGTCAGGTGACCCTGCGGCCCGGCCAGTCGGTCACCGTGGGCGGCCACACGCTGACCTACGAGGGGATCTCGACCGGCTCCCGTGACGGCCATCCGGTGACGACGGCGCGGCTGCGGATGGGCGCCGAGACCCTGGAGCCGAGCCGGGTGAGCTACCCGAGCCTGGGCCAGACCGTGAGCCGGATCGCCATCCGGAGCACGCCTCTCGACGACGTCTACGTGGTGCTGAACGACGCCCGGGGCGGGGCGGCGACCCTGGACGTGTTCGACAACCCGCTGGTGAGCTGGATCTGGGCCGGCTCCGGCCTGCTGGTGCTGGGCGTGCTGCTCGGCAACCTCACCCGCCCGGAGCCGGTGGCGGAGCGGGCGCCGGCCGGGTCGCTGCCGGTGGGGGCGCGATGACCTGGGTGTTCGCCGGCCTGCTGCTGGTGCTGGCGGCGCCCCTGGTGCTCTGGCCGCTGCTCGCCCCTCGGGGGCGCCGGTGATCGCGGTTCGGGCCCGAGGCCTGGTCCAGCGCTTCGGAGATCGGGTGGTGCTGGGGCCGCTGGACCTGGAGCTGGCGGCGGGCGAGCGGCTCGCCGTCCTGGGCGACAACGGGGCCGGCAAGACCACCTTGCTCCGCCTGCTGGCGACCGCGGCCCGGCCTGCCGCCGGGCGCCTGGAGCTGCTCGGGGTGGAGGCGACGCGGGAGCGGGAGCGGCTGCGGGCCCGTCTGGGCTACGTGGGTCACCAGCTCGGCCTCTATCCGGCCCTGACCGCGCTCGAGAACCTGGAGTTCTTCGCCCGGTTGCACGGTCTTGGACGCGAGCGGGCCCGGCCAGCCCTGGAGACGGTGGGGCTGGGCGGGGTCGCGCACCGCCGGCTGGAGCAGCTCTCGCGCGGCCAGCAGCAACGGCTGGCGCTGGCCCGATCCGTGCTCCACGACCCCGAGCTGCTGGTGCTGGACGAGCCCGACGCCAGCCTCGACGCCGAGGGCCGGGACCTCCTCGGCGCCCTCTTCGAGGGCCGCTCGGTGGTGATGGCCACCCACGACCTGGCCCTGGCCCGCGGGCTCTGCCACCGCGCCCTGCGGCTTCGCGCCGGACGGGAGGCGGGCGACCCCTGGGGGGCGCCCCGGGCGGGGGGGCCGTCGGTCCGACCTCGGGAGGGAGCGGGGCCGGTACCGCTCCCCAACGGTCGGGCCGCCGGGGCACGGGCCCTGGGGTGATCCGAGGATGAGGTTCGCGGGCGTGATGCTGGCGGTGGCGGCCAAGGATCTGCGCTGCGAGCTGCGGGGGAAGGAGCTGCTGCCGGCGCTGACCCAGTTCGTGGTCCTCTCCCTGGTCATCGCCGGCTTCGCCTTCGACCTGGACGCCAGCAGCGGGCCCCGGCTCTCGCCCGGCATCCTCTGGCTGGTCCTGGTCTTCGCCGGGCTGCTGGCGTTCGGTCGCACCTTCGCCGCCGAGCGGGACGTGGGCTCGCTGGAGGCCATGCTGCTGACCCCGGCCGGCGCCCCCGCCATCTTCGCCGGCAAGGCGCTGGGCGCGACCGTCCTCCTGGTGGCCTGCGAGGCGGTGCTCCTCCCGGCCATGGCCGTCTTCCTCGCCAGCCCCATCTCGCCCGCGGTGGTGGCCACGGTGCTGCTGGCCACGGTGGGGATGGCCTGGCTGGGATGCCTGTTCGCGGCCCTGGCCGCCCAGACCCGGGCCCGTGAGCTGCTGCTCCCGGTCCTGGCCCTGCCCCTGTGGATCCCCTTCGTGGTGGTGGGCAGCCGGGCGGTGCAGGTGGCGATGTCGGGTGGCGGTTTCGGCGCCTGGGCCCCGGCCGGCCAGCCCTACGCGGTGCTGCTCGACTTCGACATACTGTTCCTCGTGGTCAGCTCGCTTGCCGCCCGCTTCGTGCTCGATGACTGAGGTTCCGTCCCATGGCTGAGGTCCCGCCCGGCCCCACCGACCCGGAGGGGGCGGAGAACCGCCGGCTGACGGCGCTGGCCGGTGTGGCCGTGGCGGCGATGTTGGTGGCCGGCTGGGCGATCTTCGTCTACGCGCCCCAGGACGCCCTCCAGGGTCCGGTGCAACGGATCTTCTACCTCCACGTGGCCTCGGCCGTGGCCGCCTTCGGGTGCTTCGCGGTGGTGCTGCTGGGCAGCCTCGCCTTCCTCTGGCGGGGGAGCCTGGTCGGCGACCGGCTGGGCCGGGCGGCGGCCCACGTGGGCCTGGTCTTCACCACCGTGACCTTCCTCATGGGGGTGGTCTGGGCGAAGCCGATCTGGAACTGGGACCCGACCCGGACCTGGGACGCCCGCCTCACCTCGACCGCCGCCCTCTGGGTCATCTACGCCGGCTACCTGCTGGTGCGGCGGCTCGCCCCGCCGGGCCGGACCGCGATGCGCCTGGCCGCGGTCGTGGGCGTGATCGGCTTCGTCGACGTGCCCGTGGTCTACTTCAGCGTCGAGTGGTGGCGGACGCTCCATCCCGGGCCGGTGCTGACCGCGCCCGGCGGCCCGGCCATGCCCGCCCCCATGGTGGTGGCCTACCTGGTGACCCAGGCGGCGGTGGGCCTGCTCTGCGGCGTCCTGGTCGCCATCCACTACCGGGTGCAGGCCCGTCGCGACGCGGCCCTGGCTCGCGCCGTGGCCGGCCAGCTCGAGCTGGCCTCCGCCCCGGAGGGCCGATGACCTACCTCGTCCTCGGATACGCGATCGCGGTCGTGATCCTGGGCGGGTTCCTCGCTGGCTCCTTGATTCAGTTGCACCATCGTCACCACGAGTAGCCTCGGTCCGATCGTCGTCGTGGGAGCGGGGGCGGCCGCCCAGGCGGCCGTCATCGGCCTGCGCCGGGCCGGCTTCGACGGCCGGGTGGTGCTGGTGGGGCGCGAGCCCCACCCGCCCTACCAGCGTCCGCCGCTGTCCAAGCGCTACCTGGTGGGAGAGCTGGCGCGCTCGGCGGTGTTCTTCCCCGCCCCCCAGGCCGAGCTGCGCCTGGGGGTGGAGGTGGTCGAGATCGACCCCGGCCGGCGCCAGGTGCGCCTCGACACCGGCGAGCGGCTCGACTACGGGCGGCTGCTGCTGGCCACGGGCGCCCGCCCTCGCCGCCTGGCCGCCTACCCGGACCGCCTCTACCTGCGCGAGCTGGACGACGCCGACCG
>DASRBU010000095.1:0-2186 GCA_035653475.1 Candidatus Dormiibacterota bacterium
GATGAGCGCCAGGTACCAGCCCTTCACCCGAAACGCCGGGATGCTCAGGGTCAGGCTGACCAGGATGGCGCTGACGACCGCCACCGGCACGGTCGCCACCGGCTCCCACCGCAGCCTGACGCTGAGCACGCCGGCCGTGTAGGCGCCGACGCCCACGATGATCGGGTACCCGAAGGACAGCTCACCGGCGTAGCCGATGATCAGATTGGCCCCGATCGCCACCATGAGGAAGAGCAGGACCTGCTCGTACCGGATCAGGTTGAAGGTCCCGCCCTGCCACCAGGGCAGCGTGGCCACGGCGAGGAGCGCCGTGGCGCCGGTGAGGGAAAGGGCCCAACGCGGTGGGCCGAGCACGGGGTCGGGGAGGCCGGCCAGCCCCTCCAGCGCCGACTCCTTCGTCCGGTGCCAGATGGCGGCGAGGGGGCCGGCCTGGTCGGAACGGGTGGTCGCGCCCATCAGATGTCGCGGACCCGGCTGCCGAAGATGCCGCGCGTCCCGAAGATGCCGCCGGGCCGGACCAGGAGCACGAGAAGGCAGATCAGGAACACCAGGGGCCGGGTCAGGTGAGGGTTGAGGAAGCCCGCCGCCTCGCCGGTCAGGACGCCCACGATGAGGCCGCCGGCGAGGGCCCCGGCGAAGCTGCCGAAGCCGCCGATGGTCATGGCCGCGAAGGCGTAGAGGCCGAGCTGGTCGGCGACGAAGGGTGAGGCCTGGGTGACGGGGGCGATCAGGTAGCCGGCGACCCCGGCGAGGACGCCGGCGACCGCGAAGATCCAGCGCACCACCCGGGAGGTGTCGACCCCGGCCAGGGAGGCGCCCTCGGGGTCCTCCAGCACCGCCCGCAGCGTGAACCCGAGCATGGTGCGCCGCAGGACGGTGTCGGTGGCCAGGGCTACCACCAGCGCGGCCGCCGCCATCACCAGGTAGATGGGACGTATGGGGATGGGGCCGAGGAACACCGGGTGTGTCGAGACGTAGGAGCGGACCGGCTGCTCATCGGGGCCGACGAGCAGTGCCCAGCCGCTGACCAGCGCCAGGCCGAGCCCGAGCGTGGTGATCACAGCGGCGAGGCCGAGGTCGGTCGTCCGTCGCATCACGGGCCGCACCGTCACCAGCTCGGTCATCAGGCCGAGCCCGGCGCCGGTCAGCGCGGTGACCGCGATCGCCGCCGCGAAGGGCCATCCCATGCGGTCGCCGAGGTACAGGGCGAGGAACGTGCCCGCCATGACCAGCGCCCCCTGGGCGAAGTTGAAGATGCCGGCGGCGGCCAGGACGAGGTTGTAACCGATGGCGAGCATGGTGTAGATGCTCCCCAGGGCCACGCCGCTGACCAGCCCTAGGACGACGATGATCAGGATCTGGCCCGTCACCAGCTCACCCGGGGTCGCTCGGCGAGGAAATCGGTCGGCTCCCCTTCGGCCGTGATCCGGCCCGTCTCCAGTTCGTAGGCCCGTGCCACCAGGCCGATGAGCCAGGACAGGTTCTGCTCGGCGACGAGGATCGCGATCCCGTCTGCGGTGAGGGAGCGGATGGTCTCGAAGACCTGATGGGCGACGGAGGGCGCCAGGCCAGCCGATGGCTCGTCGAGGAGCAAGAGGCTCGGGTTCGAGGCGAGGGCCGTGGCCAGGGCCAGCGCCTGTCGCTGGCCACCGCTCAGGAGCCCGGCCTGCCGCTTGCGGAACTCGTCGAGGGCCGGGAACCAGCCGAAGAGCTGGTCCAGCGACCGAGCCGGTCGACCGCGATAGCGTGCGGTCTGCTGCCCCAGCCGCAGGTTCTGCTCGACGGTCAGGCTGGCGAAGACGCGACCGCCCTCGCGGACCAGGCTGATGCCGCTGGCCGTGATACGGTGGGGGTCGGATCGGATCAGCTCTCGACCGTCGAAGCGGACGCTGCCCGACCTCCGCGGGTGCACCCCCGCGATCGAACGGAGGAGCGTCGACTTGCCGGCACCGTTCCGCCCGAGCACGCCCACGACCTCCCCCTCGGCCACCCGAACGTCGACCTCGAAGAGCGCCTGGGCCTGCCCGTACCAGCTGGACAGGTGTGTGACGGTGAGACCGCCGTCGGACGCGGACCGGAGGTCGGCCATCGCTACCGCGTGCTCTTCTTCATCGACTCCGGGGTGGCGCCCATGATCGCGCTGCCCGACGTCTCCGCGCTGCTCGCGTGCCCGAGCTGGTGGAGCG
>DASRBU010000096.1:0-4094 GCA_035653475.1 Candidatus Dormiibacterota bacterium
CGGGGTCGTCGGTGATGAAGTGGAGGTCTTGCCGGGGTTGGCCGCGGCTGCCCCCGAGTTCCTTGGCGCCGGGCCGCCTCGGTCAGGGCGTCCAGGATCTGGGCGGGCGTTGTGCGCGAGTCGGTCGGGGCGACTCGCACCGCGAGGGCTATCGATGGGGAATTGATGGGTTCCTCATGCTGTCTTCATCCCGCTTATGGTGGGATGGATGTTCCGTTCGAGACGGTGCCCTTGCTCCATGCGCGTGACCATGGACCGTGCCGGGCGGGTGGTGCTGCCCAAGCCGATTCGCGCCGCCGGGCTGACGGCGGGCCAGGAGGTCGAGGTGCGGCTGGTCGGGGCGGTGGTCGAGATCGAGCCGGTCCAACCTCCCGTACGCGTGCGGACCAGGCCCGGGAGGTTGCCGCTGCTGGAGGTGGAGGGCGAGGTCCCGCTCATCACCGACGCCGACGTTCGGCCCGGCCTCGAGGCCCAGCGCGAAGAGCGGGAGCGGCGATGGCGCTGACCGCGCTCGACAGCAGCGTGCTCATCCCCGCGGTGGCGCCGTGTCACGCCGAGCACGAGCGCGTCGATCGTGCTCTGGGTCAGCTCGGCGAGCCGGTCATGATCGGCTAGGTGTTGCTCGAGACGTACGCCTTCCTCACCCGGAACCGCCCGCGTGTTCCGGTGAAGGCAGCGGCGGAGCTGCTGCGGGCGATGCCGGGTCCGGTGGTCGTGCTCTCGGTGGAGGGGCAGCGCCAGTTGCTGGATCGGGGGGTGCGGCGGGGCCCGTCGGCAGGGCCGTTGATGACGCGCTGATCGGGGCCACGGTGCTGGAGGCGGGCACGCGCCTCCTCTCCCGAGACGAGCGTGCCGCGCACCTGCGCGTCGATCGACGTCCCCTTCGACCTCATCTGAAGGCCGCCCGACCCCGCCCCGCCGTCCCGGTCCCGGCTGCGGTGGGACCGGCTCCAGCGCCGCTCAGATCTCCTCGATCTCCGCCTCCAGCTCGGCCAGGGGGGCGCTCCGGGCCCGCTCCAGGGCCTCCATCCGCTTTCGGACCTGGGCCTGCCCGTAGGTGCGGATGTCCTCGGCCACCATGTCGATCATGGCCCGGAACTCGGGCGGGACCTCGCCCAGCTCGCGGCGGGCGCGCTCCAGGTACCAGCGGTGCTGCTCCTGCTGCACCCCCAGGGCGTACGGCACCAGCTCGTCCATCCGGCCCCGCACCACCTGCCACAGCGAGGGGTCCTCGGCGATCAGCCGCCGCAGCAGGTAGAGGGCGAAGCGGATGTGGCGGCTCTCGTCCCGCGCCACCAGGCCCACCCCCTGGAGCAGGCCGGGCAGCAGCCCCTGGATCTCCAGCAGCTGCCGGAAGGAGTGGTAGCCGGTCTCGGCCAGCACCCCCTCCACGATCAGGCTGTAGGTGACCACCGCCCGGGCCACCGCGGCCGGGGAGCCGTCGTCGAGCAGGCGGCTCATCGCCCCCGGCAGCTCCTCCAGGAAGATCCGCCGGTAGTTGGTGCCCATGTAGCCGTGGAGGTCGTCCGTGGCCCTCGCCACCTGGTCGAGCCAGCGCCGGAAGAAGAGGGTGTGCTTGGCCTCCTCGTGCAGGAAGGAGGTCAGGTAGACCTCCTCCTCCAGCCGCCCGGTCCGGGCAGCCCAGAGCACCAGCGGGAGCAGGTCGAGGGTCACCGCCTCCTCCCCGGCCACGAAGAGCGCGGCGATGGGCAGGACCAGGTCGCGCTGCAGGTCCACCATCCCCGCCCAGTCCTCGCGGTCGCGCTCCAGGTCGACCTGGAGTGGGTCCCAGGCCAGGCGCTCCGCCTTCTCGAAGAGCCGCATCGGCACCGCCCCGAAGTCCAGCCGGCGGCTCGAGGTGGTGGCGTAGCCGGAGCGGACCGCTCCCACGTCCGAGGCGCTCATGGTGGCGTCAGCGCTTGGGGATCTTGAAGATGGTCTGCATCTTCATGGCCAGGGTGAGGTCGCCCTTGACTCGCAGCTTGCCCTGCATGAACGCGGTCACGCCGTTCAGCTCCCCGATGGCGATCTTCACGTAGTCACGGGCGTCCGCCATCATCACCAGGTTGGGCGACTCGACCGTGCCCTGGCCGCTCTCGGCCTGACCGTCGGCGATCCGGACCCACCACGTGCCCCCCTGCTCGCCGCTCAGCTCGAACTGGACGGTGGCGTTGACGCCGCGGGCCTTGACCGGGTCCAGCTGCGAGGGCATGGCGGCGAAGACGACCTCGGGCGTGATGTCGGCGACGGTCATCTCACGCAACTCTTCGGACATGACCAATCCTCCTCGTCTCCCGGCGCTGGTCTGATCCGAACATAACCCGTGACGGGGTTCTGGTCAACCCGTCCTCGGTGTCCGATCGCGCCGATGGTACGTGATGGTACCGCTCTGAGATACCGGTGAGTACTGCAACCCGGACGGTTGCCCGGGCCGCGCTCAGTCGGGATGCTCGGCGGCGAAGCGGAGGATGCGGCGGCAGCCCTCGAGCAGCGAGGTCTCGTCGGCGGTGAGCGAGATCCGGAGCCGGCCCCGACCTCCGGCGCCGAAGGTCTCGCCGGGCGCGGTGGCGACCCGTTCCCGCTCCAGCAGCCGGCGGGCGAGCCGGTGGGAGTCGTCGCCGAGCCGGCGCAGGTCCAGGAAGGCGTAGAAGGCGCCGGCCGGCCTCACCGGCAACAGCCCCGCCGGCTCCAGGACCTCGGCCACCAGCTCGGCGCGGCGGCGGTAGCGCTCGCGCATCTCCTCGACCACCGCCTCCGGGAGGCGGAGGGCGGCCTCGGCCGCCTTCTGCGTGGGCGTGGCCGCGCACGACACCAGGGGTTCCTGGAGCCGGGTGATCAGCTCCGCGATCTCGGGGGGCGCGACCGCATAGCCCAGCCGCCAGCCGGTCATGGCGTAGGTCTTGGAGAAGCCGGCCACGGTGACGACGCGGCCGTCGGGGTCGAAGCACCGGGCAGGGACGTGGCGTCCCCGGAAGACGAAGGCCTCGTAGACCTCGTCCGAGAGGACGTAGAGGTCGTGATCGGCGGCCCAGCCCACCAGGTCGCGCACCACCGCCTCGGGGAAGACGGCCCCGCTCGGGTTGGCCGGGGTATTGACGAGCAAGAGCTTGGTGCGGGGCGTGACCAGCGGCTCCAGGTCGGCGGGGTCGGGCAGGTAGCCGGCCTCGGGGCGCAGCGGGTAGGCCACCGGCCGGGCGCCGGCGAGGCGGACCATGGAGACGTAGTTGGGCCAGCCGGGGTCGGGGACCAGGACCTCCTCGCCAGGGTCGACGAGGGCCAGCACCGAGCTGGCGAGCGCGCAGACCGCCCCCGGCGTGACCACGACCCCCTCGGGCGGGGTCTCGAGGCCGTAGCGCTCGCGTCGCCAGTCGGCGATCGCGGCCCGAAGGCCCGGCAGCCCGGCATTGGGCGCGTAGTGGGTGTACCCCTCCAGGGCGGCGCGGTGGGCCGCCTCCACGATCGGGGCCGGGGTGGAGAGGTCGGGATCGCCCACCTCCAGGTGGATGACGTCGGTCATGGTCGCGGCCAGCTCCATCACCTCCCGGATGCCGGAGCGCCCGATGGCCCCGGGCAGGCTCGCCGGCGGCTTCATCGGCGATAACCCCGAGCGCGGCCCGGCAGGCGGAGCCGGGCGCGGGCGAGGGGCCGGCCCGGCCCGGTCGCCACCCCGGGGGCGGCTCGGTCCGCGGCGAAGGTGGGGGGGCGTGATCCGATCCTCATCCCCACCATCCTTGCACCTCGCACCGCCCGGCGGCCGGGGGCGTCGCCCGCCGGCCCCGGACCGACGGGGGCGAGGCCGCCGGTGGGGCGAGGGTGGTCCTGGCCGGGCGGCCGGCCGATCCCGCCGGCTCGTGGAGGGCCAGCATCGAGGAGGGCCATGGGAGGCGCCGGCGTAATGGCCGTGCCCGCCCCGGCCAGCGGCCCGGCCTCGGCCGGCCTACGCGGGCAGCTGAGAGGTCAGGAGCGTCCGCACCACCTGCCGGGCGTACCGGTCGAGGTCGGCGTCGAGGCCGGGCGGCGCCTCCCCCGAGGGGCCGATGAGCAGCCCGGCCAGGGCCCGGTGCTGGCAGGCCCCCAGCAGCCCGGCGGCGACG
>DASRBU010000097.1:0-14714 GCA_035653475.1 Candidatus Dormiibacterota bacterium
GACCGCGAAGCCGATGATGACGACGAAGATCAGGAGCACCACCAGCAGCTCGATGCGGAGGGTCAGCCGCACCAGCCGCCGCGCCCGGCGCGTCCGCTCCCCACAGCGCTCGCAATAGGCGGCGTCTTTCACCAGGGCCGCGCCGCAGCGGTCACAGTGGGTCTGCACGGTGCCGATCACGCCTTGAGTATAGGCACCTCGGGGCGGCCACACCGGTGGCCCGGGGCCTCCCGCTCCGGCCGTCCTTCGCTCCGATCGCCAACCTTCCTACACTGGCATGGCCGTGACTTCGACCCGGACCGAGCGCGACGAGCTCGTGCTGCTGATGGGGGCCGTCCCGGAGCGGCTGTCCGGCCTGGTCTCCGGGCTGGACGAGCCCCGCCTGGCCTACCGGCACGCGCCCGCCTTCCCCACCCTCCGGGAGACGATCGGGCACCTCTGCGAAGCCGGCGTGGCCGTCGACGGGCTCCTGCGCCGGGCCTGCCTGGACGGGCTGCACGAGCTCCCGGTCCGGGCCACCATCGATCCCCCGCACGATCCCGACCTCTCCCCTCCCGTTCCCGAGCTGCTCCAGACCTTCGCCCGCGTCCGGCGTCGGACGCTGGACCTGCTTCGTGGCCTCCCCCCGGAGGCCTGGGAGCGCACGGTCGTCGACCCTCTGCAGGGGGAGCTCACCCTGCTGGAGGTCTGCCGGCTCGTCACCGAGCACGAGCTGGCCCACCTCTCCCAGCTGCGAGGCCTGATCGCGCTCCTGCCGGCGGGCTGACCGGCACGCGATCGCCCTACCGGAAGCGGGTGGGCAGCCGGATCAACTGGGTGCGATGCTCGCCCGCGGCTGGGGCCTCGTAGGACCAGAGCTCGTCCACGTCCTCGAACCCCGCTCCCTCGAGCAGATCCAGGACCTCCTGGGAGCCAGGGTCCCCCAAGGGGAAGGTCTCCACGCAGGCCGCCGCGGTCGCCGCACCCTGCGAACGCAGGAAGCGCATGCCCTCGCGGAGCAGGCTCCGCTCGAGGCCCCGGCCACGGTAGGCCGGCTCGACCTCGAGCCCCTGCACCAGCCCGCAGCGGTCCGGCCCCAGCGCCACCTCGAGCACGGCCGCCGGGGTCCGAGCGGTCTCCACCGACAACCGCCAGCCGGGGTGCTCACCCGGGCCGGCGATGGCCTCCGCCCTGGCTAGCGACGAATCGGGCGTGCCGAGCGCCTGACGATCGAGCCACGCCACCAGGTACCGCCAGGAGGTGTGCCGCTCGAAACCCCGTGCCCGCAGGGCGGCATGGGTGGCGGGGCGACCGCGGATGGGCAGCGCGTCGGCGCCGAAGGACAGGCCGGTGGCCACCGAGAAGGCGCGGCGCCGGGTCGAGTCACCGAGCTCCCGGAGGACGTGGTCGAGGAGCGCGTCCACCAGGGCCCGATCCTCGCCCGCGTGCAGCCAGAGCAGCCAGCCCGTGCCGTCGGTGATCTTGGTGGCGTAGGAGGCGGCGCCGAGCACCCGATCGGCCTCGACCACGACCACGGTGCGCACCTCGCCGAAGCCGCTCCAGCCCCTGGGATCGCCGGGGAAGTCCCCGCTCAACGCTCGGCGGAGGGCGTGCGGGTCGCAGCTCGGCCGCCCCGGAAGGCGGTCGGCGTCGATCAGCTCCAGCACCGCCTGGAGATCGGAGGCCCGGATCGGTCGGACCGCCACTCCACCACGCACCAGCGGCACCGCCCCGGACGGCGCCGGCGACTCGGCCACGGGCGGGGGCGGAGGCACCGCCGCGATGGCCTCGCCCAGGCTGCGTCCACCCCTGGGACGGAGGACGGGAACCGACAGCGAGGAAGGGCGGGCGCTGAGCCGGAGCAAGGGGGTGGGGCGGGGCATCGGCGGCGGGTCCACCGAGGCCGGGCCGGAGGGACGCCCGGCCCGGCCCTCCGAGCGTGAGGACAGGCCCATGCGGAGGCCATCCCGGTGGGGACGTAGGTCCGGCCCCCCACCCTGCGGCTCGGGGCGCGATCCACGCCCCGCTTCGCCGGCGGACAGCGGAGAGGTGGGCCGATCCGACCAGGGCCGTGTCCCGCCGGGGAACGACCCCGAGTCACCACCCCACCCGGCCTCGCGGCCGCGCGGGGACCCCGAGTCACCGCCCCAGGCGGCCTCGCGGCCGCGCGGGGACTCCGAGTCACCGCCCCACCCGGCCTCGCGGCCGCGCGGGGACCCCGAGTCACCGCCCCACCCGGCCTCGCGGCCGCGTGGGGACCCCGAGTCACCGCCCCACCCGGCCTCGCGGCCGCGTGGGGACCCCGAGTCGGCGAACGTACCGGGCCGGAGGTCCTGTCGTCCCTCGGCGTTCTCGCGCCAGGAGGCGTTCGCGAAGGCCGGCTCGCGTCCGGATCGCGTACCCCTCGGCGGCTCGGGTAGGTCGGGGCCCGGCACCGGCGAGCGCTGCCCCTGAACCTCCCCGGCCGGGGCACCGTGCCATCGCCGTTCCTCCCCTTCCCGGGCGGCCGGTCCCGTGGTCCGGAGACCGGTGGCGGCACCGTACCCCCGCCGGGGCTCCGGCGCCCCGGGCTCCGCCGTGGCCGCAAGAGGATCGGATCGCCGCTGCACCAACCGCGGCCAGGGATCGGTCGCCGGCCGCTCCTCCTCGGCCACGCCTCTCCCCGTCGCCCGCCCCCAGCCGTCCCCGGAGATCGCCGTCCCGCCACCGGGTGCGGCCCGGAGGCCCGCCTCCGAGCGGGGCGACCCCGAGGCCGGGGCGCGGCCGGAGGGACCGCCGAGCGCCGACGAGGGGAGGCGGGAGGGCGTGGCCGGCTCCCTTCCCCGCTCCACCCGGCCAGGCCCGGCCCCGGTCGCGCCTCTCCCGGTCGACGCCGTCTCCCGCCCCGTCGGACCCGGCGCGCCGCCGCTGGGCGCCGGTCCCTCCCGCGGGAGCGCGTGGGTGATGACCGGCTCGGGTCGCGGCCGGCCCCGATCGGCGAGCGCCACCGGGCCTCGCGGCCCGGGCGATGGCCGGCGCGCGGGCTGCCGGGTGGCGACCGTCTCGGGCGGCGAGGTCGCCCGCGCCGCGGACACCGGCCGCTTGGTGATGATCGTCTCCGGCTCCGGCAGGGGCCGTGCCCCCGGCATGGGCCGGGAGGGCGGGACCGTGGCCCCCGGGCCCGGCCGGTAGGCCAGCTCGGCCGGAGGCCAGGGCCGAACCTGCGCCGGCGCTTCGAAGCGTTCCTCCGCCTCCTCGGTGCCCGCACCCGGAGCCCCTATCTCCTCGGCGTTCGCCTCCCACGGGCTCGAACGTGGAGGCCTGAATGCGTCGAACTTACTGGCGCGCATGATCTCCTGCCCCCCGGAACGGCGATCGTCCTCGTCCGATCACGCCATCGTATCCGTCCTGGCTTCGGACCCGTCGGTACCGATCGCGAAGACCGCGACCCGAGCGCCCGACCCGCGGTCTCTCCCACCTCCTCACCGTTTCCCTGCACGGTGCTGACGAGCCAGAGGCACATGCTGGACGTCGACGACGACAGGACACGGAACGCTGTGAGAAGAGCTGTTCACGGCCGCCGACATCCCTGTCGCCGCGCCCCAGCGCTGGGGCACGGCGCGGAGGCACGGATGGAGGACCCGACCACGGGCGCTCACCGCCCCGCACACCCCACCTCCCGTCGCAGCTCGGCCAGGCGCCCGGCGCCGATGGCCTCGCGAACCCTGGCCAGCAGCCGGGCGGTGAAGGCCAGGTTGTGCTCGGCCACCAGGGCCACGGCCAGCAGCTCACGGGCCCGGAAGAGGTGGTGCAGGTAGGCTCGGCCGAACCGGGTGCAGGCCGAGCAGGGGCATCCGACCTCGATCGGCCGGTCCTCGCCCCGCCGCCGGGTCGAGGTGAGGTCCAGCCGGAAGCGTGGCCGACCCCCGACCAGCGCCTGGCCGTGGCGGGCGATCCGGGTGGGCATGGCGCAATCGAACGTGTCGATGCCCCGCAGCGCCCCCTCCACCAGGTCGTCCGGCTCGCCCACGCCCAGCAGGTGACGGGGCCGGTCGAAGGGCAGCAGAGGACAGACCAGCTCCACCACCCGGTACCAGTCCTGCTTGGTCTCGCCCAGGCAATCCCCGATGCCGAACCCGTCGAAGCCCATGGCGGCGATGGCGGCGGCGCTGGCGCGACGCAGGTCCGGGTAGACGCCGCCGTGCACGATCCCGTAGAGGGCCTGCCGGGACCCCATGCCCAGCTCCTCGAAGGCCCGAAGGCAACGGCGGGCCCAGCGCAGGTTCCGCTCCATGGCCGCCCGGGTGTAGGCCTCGGGGACGTGGAAGGGCGTGCACTCGTCGAGACAGAAGAGCAGGTCGGCGCCCAGGGCGCGCTGCAGCGCCATGTTGCCCTCGGGGGTGAAGCGGTGGCGGCTGCCGTCGATGACGGAGCGGAACTCCGCCCCCTCCTCGTCCACCGTGACCACCGGCTCCTCGCCGGCCTCGGGGAGCGGCAGCCGCCGGCGTCCCTTCAGCTCGTCCGCGACCTGACCGTGCCGCAGGCTGAAGACCTGGAACCCTCCCGAGTCGGTGGCGAGCACCCCCTCCCAGGCCATGAACCGGTGCAGGCCGCCGGCCGCGGCCACCACCTCGGGGCCGGGCTGGACGGCGAGGTGGTAGCTGTTGCAGATCAGGGCGCGGATGCCGGCCCGCCTGGCGGCGGCGGGATCGACCCCCTTCAGGGCCGCCCGGGTGGCGACGGCGAAGAACCCCGGCGTCTCCAGGGCTCCGTGGGCGGTGCGGATCACCCCCCGGCGGGCGGCGCCGTCGGTGGCCAGGATCTCGAACTCCAACACGATCGGCAACCCTACCGCGCCCGACGGCCGCACCGGGCCCCGGGGAGGGTGCCGGCGAACGGGTACGATCTGGCTCGTGTCCGAGGAGACCGGTCAGGCGACCGATCGATCCGGTTCCGGGTCGCCGCGGGGCCCGGCCCGGGCCAGGAGCGGCAAGAACCGGAACAACAAGAAGAAGCGCGCGGCCCGACGGAACGTCCACCACTGGATGATCGTCACCTCCCCGGACAACTACCGCAAGACCCAGGAGCGAGGGTTCACGCTCCAGGGCTTCAAGGCCCGGCTGCGCAAGCGGGTGGAGGCGATGAAGGCGGGCGACCGGCTGCTCTTCTACGTCACCGGCCGGATGGCCTTCACCGCCACCTGCACCCTGACCTCGGGCGTCTTCGAGGACCACACCCAGGTGTGGCGCTCGGTGCGCCGTGAGGAGGACTACCCCTGGCGGGTGCGCATCCGTCCCGACGCCGTGCTCGAGGAGCACGAGTGGCTGCCCGCGAAGGAGCTCGCCTACCGCCTGGAGTACGTGCGCAAGTGGCCGCCCGAGCACTGGACCCTGGCCTTCCAGGGCCAGATCCACCAGCTGCCCCAGCGCGACTTCAAGCTGATCGAGGACGAGATGCGACGCCTGGAGCGCAGCCGCCCGGCCGCCAGCTGATGGCCGCCCCCGATCCGCTGGGGATCCGGGCCGCCTGCGCCCGGGTCGTGGAGCGGGCCCGGGACGTGGGGCTGGGCCCGCTGGAGCCGCTGCTGGAGGTCGTCCGCGACCGCCGGGTCCCGGCCTGGGACGCGCGCCGGCACTACTCGGGCCCCCCGGAGCGCACGCGCCGCTACCTGCTGGTCCTGGACACGATCAACTTCTCCTTCTGGACCCCCGACCCCGGCCGCTCCGCCGGCGGGTACTGGCAGCTGGCGGAGCGCCTGCGCGACGCCTTCCAGGCCGGCGACGAGCTGAGCCGGCCGGAGCGGCTGGCGGAGATGGACGCCGGACGGCTCCGGGGGCTGGTGGGCGACCTGCCCATGCTGGAGGAGCGGGCTGCCGCCCTGCGCGAGCTGGGACGCCACGGCTTCGAGGGCCTGATCCAGGAGACGGCCGCCGCCACCGCCCGCGCCCTCTCCGAGCGCCTCCCCTCCTACGCGGACGTGGCCGAGTACGACGGCTTCCCGGTGCCCCTGCTGAAACGGGCCCAGATCGTCCCCGCCGACCTCCAGGGCGCGGGCGTGGCCCGGTTCCGCGACCTGGCAGCACTGACCTGCTTCCCCGACTACAAGCTGCCCCAGGTGCTCCGGCACTTCGGGGTCCTCCGGTACTCGGAGCGGCTGGCCCGGCGGGTCGATCGCTGGGAGGAGCTGCAGCCGGGCGAGGCGGCCGAGGTCGAGATCCGGGCCGCGACCGTGATCGCGGTGGAGCGGCTGCGGGAGGCGCTGGCCGCCGCCGGGCGGCGGCTGCTCTCGATCGAGGTCGACTGGATCCTCTGGGGCCTGGGCCAGGGCCTGTACCCGGTGCGCCCCTACCACCGGGCGCGTACCGTCTTCTACTGAGGTGGAGCGAGGCGGAGGGGACGGTCGTTCCCCGCCCGGTCACATTCCCCTGCCCGGTGGTGCCTCATCTGATGTGAACGCCGAGCCAGCCGAGCTGACACCAGGAGGCGAGGACCCGACCGGGGACCACGGCGAGCCCGAGCCGGCTCCGTTCGACCGGCTCTTCCTCGCCGAGTACGGCCGGGTGGTGGCCATCGCCAATCGTGTCCTCGCCGACCGCGCCGAGGCCGAGGACGTGGCCCAGGAGGTCTTCATCGACTTCCACCGCCGACACCGGGCCGACGCCCCCTACGCTCCCGCCTGGCTGCACCGCGCCGCCGTGCACACGGCGCTCAACCGGCTGCGCAGCCGGCGGCGACGGGAGCGGCGGGAACGGGCCCAGGCCGGGGACGGGGACCCGGCACCCCTCGACCCCGAACAGGAGGTGGAGCGCCGAGAGGACCGGCGTCTGCTGCAGGCGGCGCTGGCCAGGCTCCCCGAGCGGGCGGCGGCGGTGCTGGCGCTCCGCTACAGCGGCCTCAGCTACGTGGAGGTGGGGGCCGCCCTCGGGGTGAGCGCCGGCCAGGTCGGCACCCGTCTGCGACGCGCCGAGCACGCGTTGAGGAAGGAGGTGAACCGTGCGACATCTGTCTGAAGGGACCCTCCGCCGCCTGTACGACGAGCCCTACGCGGTGGAGGACACGGCCCGGAGCCACTACCGCTCGTGCCAACGCTGCCAGCGCCGTTTCCGCGCCGTCGCCGACGACGCGCGCCACGCCCAGGCGACCATGGCCGCGACCCCCGTCCCCGTCGACGCCCACACCGCCCTGGGCCGGGTCAGGTCCCGTCTCGGGGAGCGGGAGCGGCCGCGCTTCGTCCCCCTGTGGGGCCTGGGCTGGCGACGACCAGCCCTGGTCGGGGCGACGGCCGCGATCCTGGCGGCGGGATTGAGCGTCACCGCCTTCACCCCCCTGGGCAGCGACCTGGTCAACATCTTCCAGCCCACGCGCGAGAGCACGGTCACCATCGCCCAGGGCGACCTGACCGGGCTCGACGCCTTCAGCTCCTGGGGGACCGTCACCTGGGCGGCGCGACCCGAGCTGCAGCAGGTGGACTCGGCCGCCCAGGCGGCCCAGCTCTCGGGCCTGCCCGCGATCCGCGTGAGCCCGGGCACGCTGCCGGCCTCGGTGGCCGGCGCGCCGGTCTCCTACGCCGCCATGCGCCAGGCCACGGGCACGGTCACCTTCACCTCCAAGGCCCCCGCCCAGCTGCAGGGGAGCACGCTCCAGGTGCGGCTCGGGCCGGCGGAGACGGTGGTGTACGGCGACCTGGGCAAGGTGGGCGCGGCCGCCCACGGCGCCGGAACCGCGAACGGCGCCACCGAGAACGGCATCCCCGCTCAGGGCGGCTCGGACGAGAGCCTGAGCCAGGGCCGAGGGGCGCTGCGGGCCGCCGGCCCCCTGCTGGGCATCGTGGTCATGGACGCCCCCCGGGCCTCCTCGACCGGGGTGAGCGTGGCCCAGATCAAGCAGGCCCTGCTCGCCCAGCCCGGCCTGAGCCCCGCCGTCCGCCAGTACATCAGCAGCCTGGACGAACCCGCCGGCAATCTGCCCATCCCGATCCCGGCCGGGCAGGTGAACGCGCACCCCGTCCGGGTCCAGGGCGTGACCGGGACCGCGATCGGGGACAATACCGGCCTGGGCAGCGGCGTGGTCTGGATCGAGAAGGGCAAGGTGTACGCGGTGGCGGGCACCCTCACCGAGGACCAGGTCCTGGCCATCGCCAACGGACTGGGCGCCTGAGCCGGGGAGGGAACGGCGATCGGGGAAGCGCTGATCGACCTGCGGGAGCGCGAGGCGGCCACCGCCGCCTCGCCCGCCGTCCACTGCGTGGAGCTGACCAAGCGCTACGGGGCAACGCTGGCCCTGGCCGGGCTGACCATGACCGTGCCCCGGGGCCAGGTGTTCGGCTTCCTCGGCCCCAACGGGGCCGGGAAGACGACGGCGGTCAAGCTCCTGCTGGGCCTGCTCCCGCCCACGGCCGGCGAGGGTTGGGTCCTGGGCCGCTCCATCCGCGACGTCGAGGCCCGCCGCCGGGTCGGCTACCTACCCGAGCACTTCCGCTACCAGCCCTGGCTGTCGGGACGCGAGGTGCTGGGCCTGCACTGCCGGCTGGCGGGCCTGGCCCGGGCCACCTGGCCCGAGGAGGTCGACCGGGCCCTGCGCCTGGTCGGGCTGCAGGAGTGGGCGGACCGCCGCGTGCACGCCTACTCCAAGGGCATGCAGCAGCGCCTGGGCCTGGCCGTGGCCCTGCTCGGCTCGCCCGAGCTGGTGATCCTGGACGAGCCCACCAGCGCCCTCGACCCGGTCGGCCGCTACCAGGTGCGCCAGGTCATCCACCACCTGCGCGAGCGGGGCACGGCGGTGTTCCTGAACTCCCACCTCCTCACCGAGGTGGAGATGATCTGCGACCGGGTGGCGATGGTCGACCGGGGGCGGGTGATCGCCACCGGCACCCTGGACGAGCTGCTGGGCGGCCACGCGGTGCGCCTCCGCGTCGGCGGCCTCGACCTCCGGCAGCGCGCCTCGCTGGACCGGTTCGGGAGGGTCGACGACGACGGGGAGTGGATCACCCTGCGGGGGCTGGCCCCCGACCGGGTGCCGGAGCTGGTGACGGAGGTGGTGGCCATGGGGGGACGGGTGTACGCCGTCGAGCCGCGGCAGCAGAGCCTGGAGGACCGGTTCCTGCAGCTCCTGGGAGGCGAGGGCTGAGGCCGTGCTCTCGGCTCGGATCGTCCTGATCTTCGCCCGGCTGGCGGTCTGGGAGGCCTCCCGGCGCCGCCTCCTGCTGGCGGTGGCGGTGCTGACCCTGATCGTGATCGCGGCCACGGCCTGGGGCTTCTCCAAGCTCGCCGGCCCCACCCTCGACCGCGGGCAACCGCTGAGCCAGACCGAGCTGCGCGTGATCGCCTCCCAGCTCCTGATCGTGATCGCCTTCCTCTTCGCGGCCGTGCTGGCCCTGATGGCCGCGGTGGTGGGGGCGCCCAGCATCTCCGGCGAGCTGGAGTCCGGGCTGGCCCTGGCGCTGCTGGCCCGGCCGGTGCGGCGCGCGGAGATGGTGCTGGGCAAGTGGCTCGGCCTGGGCGCCCTGCTCGTGGTCTACGCGGTGCTCTCCGGGGCCCTGGAGCTGATCGTGGTCGATCTGACCACGAGCTACCTGCCCCCCCACCCGGTCCAGCTGATCGCCTACGTCACCGGCGTCGGCCTCATCCTGCTCACGCTGACGCTCTTCCTCTCCACCCGCCTGGCGGGCATGACCGCGGGCATCGTCCCCCTCATCTGCTACTTCATGGCCTGGATCGGGGGCATCGTCGGCGGGGCCGGCCAGGCTCTGGCCAACGACACCCTGACCGCGATCGGCACCGCCACCAACCTGCTGCTCCCCACCGACGGGCTGTGGCGGGGGGCCGTCTACGCCATGGAGCCGGCGGCGGTCGTCGCCGGCCTGCAGCAGGCCGGCCCGGCCGCGGCGGCGAGCCCCTTCTCCGCCGCCCACCCCCCGGCTCCCGCCTTCCTGGTCTGGACCGCGGTCTGGTTCCTGGCCATGCTCGCCCTCACCCTCTGGAGCATGCACACCCGCGAGGTGTGACCGGCACCCGCATCCTCCCGCCCCGCCTCCGGCGGGGCGGCCGGCGTTAGCCTTGTCTCCCATGTCCGACACCCATCCGGCCACCGACGCCGAGCGCCTCGCCCGCCAGCTCCTGCCCGCCGACCCCCCGCCCACGGCCGAGATCTGGGTCGAGGAGGACCAGCTGCCCTACGACCTCTCGGGGACGGTGCCGGGCCCGGCCCTGATCCGCCTGGTGGAGCGGTTCGGCCTGCCCGAGCGGGTGCTCGTCACCCACGCCGAGGACGGCGCCGACGGCGACTGGCAGGTGCTCCAGGGGGCCCTCTGGCTGCGCGCCGCCCGCGAGGCGGGCTTGCGTCGCATCCCCGTCCGGGCCATGGAGCTCTCCCACCTCTCGGCCGCCTTTCTCGCCCTGGTGCTCAACCAGCAGTGGGCGGCCGACGTGGCCGCGCAGGCGGACGCCCTCCAGGTGCTGCTGGAGGCGGGGGCGAGGGAGGACCAGCTGGCCCGGATCAGCGGCCTCGGGCGCGGGCGCCTGCGCCGCCTCGCCCTGCTCCTGGAGCTCCACCCCGCGCTTCGCCAGGCGCTACGGGAGGGGCGGCTCAAGCCCCAGCTGGCCCTCACCGCGGCCGGGCTGAGCGAGGTCTCCCAGCAGGCGCTGGCGGACCTGCTGGAGCGTGAGGGTGAGCTCTCCGGCGCCGACCTCCGTCGGCTCGGCGGCCCGGGCGAGGCCGCCCCCGCCGGGGAGGACGGCACCTCGTCGGCTCCGGGCGCGTTCGACCTCGCCCCCACCCCGATGGAGACGCCTCCGCCCGCTGAGGATCCGGCCCAGCGGGCGCGCCGGCAGGCCGAGGAGCTGCTGCGCACGCTGGAGGAGGCGAGGATCGCCGGGGAGATCAAGGCGCGCGTGGCCGAGGTGGTGGAGGAGCTGCGGCGGGTGGCGCGCTGAGCGCCACCCGGTCTCACCGGCGGCGCCAGAGGGGACCGCGCCCTCGGCCGCCCCGGCTCGATCCCGGCCCTCGTCGGCCGTCCGCGGTTGACAAATAACCGACGACCTGCCATATTCAGCCCGCCGACCCCCGCCAGCGGCACGCGGCACGCGCTGGCGACGCCTTGGCGAGGGTTGGACGGAGGCACGGACGCATGCCAGAGTGGGGGCGATGAGCGGGAGCGGGTGACGATCCCGGTGTCGATCGTCCACCGACGCTCCCGCCAATTTCCACCGGTTGAGTGAGGCTCGCCGCGTACGGGCAGCACCTGCTCGTCCGGACCCCGACCGGGCGCTGAGCGTTCAGGGCCACCGGCCGGTCGTGACCCGGACGGTCTCTCAGCAAGGGTAGAGGCCGCGCTCCCGGGTGGCCGCGGCCACCCGCTGCACCGCCTGCACGTAGGCCGCCATGCGCATGGAGAGGCCACGCCGCTGGCTCACCGCCAGCACCTGCTGGAAGGCCCGCTGCATGATCGACCGCAGCTTCTGGTTGACCTCGTGCTCGGACCAGAAGAACGACTGCAGGTCCTGCACCCACTCGAAGTAGCTGACCGTCACCCCGCCGGCGTTGGCCAGGATGTCCGGGACCACGAAGGCCCCGCGGTCGCACAGGATCTCGTCGGCCTCGGGGGTGGTCGGCCCGTTGGCCCCCTCCACGATCAGCTTGGCCCTGACCTGGCCCGCGTTGTGGGAGGTGATCTGGTTGCCGAGCGCGGCTGGGACCAGGAGGTCGCAGTCGGCCGTGAGCGGGCCGTCGGGCGGGATCTCCTCCCCGCCGGGGAAGCCCCCGAGACGGCCCTCCCGCCGGCGGTGCTCGATCAGCTTGCGCACCGGGAGCCCTTTCGGGTCGTGGAGCCCTCCGTACTCGTCGGAGACGGCGACGACCGAGCAGCCCACCTCCTCGAGGAGACGGGCGGAGACGCTGCCCACGTTGCCGAAGCCCTGCACCGCCACCCGGACCGTGTGCGGCCGCAGGCCCAGGTGCTGCATCGCCGCCAGGGCGCAGATCGCCACCCCGCGGCCGGTGGCCTCCACCCGGCCCAGCGAGCCACCGACCTCGATCGGCTTGCCGGTCACGGTGGCCGGAACCGAGTAACCGGCGTGCATGGAGACGGTGTCCATGATCCAGGCCATCACCTGGGCGTCGGTGTTGACGTCGGGGGCGGGAATGTCCCGTTCGGGGCCGATCAGGACCCCGATCTCGGTGGCGAAGCGACGGGTGAGGCGCTCCAGCTCCCGGGGGCTGAGGCGGCGCGGGTCCACGACCACGCCCCCCTTCGCTCCCCCGAAGGGGATGTCGACCACCGCGCACTTCCAGGTCATCCACATGGCCAGGGCCTTGACCTCGTCCAGGGACACCTCGGGGTGGTAGCGGATGCCCCCCTTGGCCGGGCCGCGGTGGATGTTGTGCTGGACCCGGTAGCCGGTGAAGACCTCCACCCGGCCGTCGTCCATGTGTACCGGGAAGTGGCAGGTGAACTCGCGCTGGACCTCGCGCAGGACGCAGCGGAGCTCTGGCTCCAGGTCGATCAGCTCCGCCGCCTGATCGAACTGGCGCTGGGCGGTCCGCCAGGCGCTGGCCTCCGGCTCCCGGGAGTCGATCCGCGTCCTCGTGGCCACGGCTACACCAGGGGCGAGGACCGGGGGTACTCGACCTCCGGGTCGCAGATCACGTTCACGCAGGCCGGCAGCCCGGAGCGAAAGGCGCGCTCCAGGGCCGGCCCGATCTCCTCCGGCCGCTCCACCAGCTCGCCGTGGCCACCCAGCCCCTCGACCACCCGATCGTACCTGGTCCGGGGGGCCAGGTCGGCCAGCAGCGAGGTCCCCAGCAGGCGCTGCATGGGGTGCTTCTCCAGCCCCCAGATGCCGTTGTTGCCGATCACGCACACCACCGGGAGCCGGTGCCGGACCAGGGTGTCGAACTCCATGGCCGAGAAGCCGAAGGCGCCGTCGCCGGCGATCACGACCACCTGACGGTCGGGGTGGGCCAGCCGGGCGGCGAGCGCGTGGCCGAGGCCCGAGCCCAGGCAGCCGAAGGCGCCGCCGTCGATCCAGAGGCCGGGGCGCCGGCGGTGGATCAGGCGGCCGGCGAAGGAGACCACGTCCCCCCCGTCCCCGATCAGGATGGCGTCGGGGTCGACCGCGCGCTCGACCTCGGCCACCAGCCGCGCCGGATGCACCGGCGAGCTGCCGGTGGCCGCCAGCTCGGCGTCGGCGGCCCGGGCCGCCGAGGCCTCGGCCGCCACCCGCTCCACCCAGGCGTCGCGCTCGCTCGGGCTCTCCGGGGGGGCGGCCAGCTCGGCCAGGCGGGCCAGGGCGGCCTTGAGGTCGCCCAGCAGGGCCGGGCCGGGACGGTGCTTGCGGAAGTCGTCCACGTCCACGTAGGCGACCTGGGCCCCTTCCGCGAACAGCGGCGGCTGCCCGAAGTTGAGGCGGAAGTCGAGCGGCGTCCCCACCACCAGGACCAGGTCCGCCTGCCCCAGGGCCACGCCCCGGGCGCGGGAGGCGAAGAGCGGATGGGTCGGGGGCAGCATCCCCCGCGCCATCCCGTTGAGCACCACCGGGACGGCTGCCGTCTCGGCCAGCCGCACCAGCTCCTCCTCGGCGTGGGCCCACCAGACCGTGCTCCCGGCCGCGATGGCCGGGCGCCGGGCCCGGCGCAGCATCCCCGCCACCAGGCGGACCTGCTCCGGATCGGGCTCGGGAAGCCCGCGGGCCGGCCCCTCCGGCGGCGGTCCCTCCTCCGGGACCTCGGCCCCGGCCAGGAAGACGTCGACGGGGATGTCCAGGAAGGTCGGCCCGGTGCGACCGCTCAGGGCCGTGCCCACCGCCTCCAGCAGGGCCGGGTAGGCCTCGGCCGCCGAGGAGACGGTGCGGGCCGATTTGGTGATGCTGCTCACCAGGGGCAGGTGGTCGAGCTCCTGGAGCGACCCCATCCCCCAGCGTGCGCTCGGCGCCCGCCCGCCCAGGAACAGTACCGGGCTGTCGTTCTGGTGGGCGGCGGCCACCGCCGAGATGGCGTTGGTCACGCCCGGGCCGGCGGTCAGCGCCGCCACCCCGCAGCTGCGGGTGATCCTGGCCCAGCCCTCGGCCGCGAACCCGGCGGTCTGCTCGTGGCGCACGTCCACCATGGGGAGGTCGTATCGCCGGGCGCCCAGGTAGAGGCCCCACAGGTGTCCCCCGTTCAGGGTGAAGATCGGCCCCGTCCGCGCCCGCCGCATGGCCAGGGCCAGCAGCTCCCCGGTGGGGGCCACCTCGGTCACGTTGCCGACCTCGGGCCGGTGCTCGACATGGCTGCAAGCGTAGCCGGCGGGCGGCCCCATCGTCGGTCCTCCACCCGACGCCCCGGTCAGCGCTCACGCTCCAGCTCGGCCAGCCGGCGGTCGCGGCGGCGCTCGGCGGCCCGGCGCTCCAGTTCCCCGGCCGGCTCCAGGTCGACGAAGCGGGCGTAGGCGGCCAGGCGCGGGTGCACGCGCCGGACCTCGCGGAACATCTCCTGCGCCAGCCGACGGTAGTCCGGGTGCCCCTGGACCCCGGTCCGCAGCTCGCAGAGGTGGTAGACCTCGCGCAGGTTGAGCCGTGCGTACCACCGGACGCGGTGGGCCAGGGGCACGACGTACTGGGCCAGCACCGGCCCCAGCGCCGCGGCCAGCTCGCGCTGGGCGGCGGCGGCCCCCTCCACCGCCGCCCGGAAGCGGGCGTCCAGCCCGTAGCGGCCCAGGTCGGGTGGCAGGTCGTAGCCGAGGTCGACGCCGAGCAGCTGTCGGTCCTGGGTGAGCATGCGGT
>DASRBU010000098.1:0-34245 GCA_035653475.1 Candidatus Dormiibacterota bacterium
CCCGAGCTGTCCCGGCTCTACGACTTCCGGGTCCCGGTGCTGCTGGTGGAGGGACGGGTGGTGGCCGAGGGCCGGCTCGACGCGCCTGCCCTGCGGCGGGCGTTGAGGCGCCGGGCGGGCACGGCTTAGAATCGGCCTCCGCCGCACGGCGGCCGGTCGACGCACCGCTCGACCGTATCCGCGTTGGTCTGGAGGTGGAGATGAGCTCGAGCGCCCCTGAGGCGGCAGGGAGGGTCACGCTCTCGGACCTGCTGGTGGGTCGGGTCACGGTCCCCGACCTGGTCCGGGACCTGGCCCTGGTGGCGGCCTACGCGACGCTGGTCGGCGTCACGGCCCAGGTGGTGATCCACTTGCCCTTCACCCCCGTGCCCGTCACCGGGCAGACCTTCGGGGTGCTGGTGGGGGCGATGACCATCGGCTGGCGGCGTGCCCTGGCCGGGATGCTCCTCTATCTCGCCGCCGGCGTGGCCGGTCTCCCCTGGTTCGCCGGCGGGTCGGGCGGCCTCGGGGTGCTCGCCGCCGCCTCCTTCGGCTACCTGCTCGCGTTTCCGCCGGCGGGGGCGTTGGTGGGGCGGCTGGCGGAGCTGCGCCTGGATCGCACCCCGTGGGGGACGGTGGCCGCCATGGCGGCCGGCAACCTGGTGATCTACGCGGGCGGTCTGGCCTGGTTGGTCGCCGTGCTCCACCTGGGCCCGGGCCGGGCGGTGGTGCTCGGGGTCTTGCCCTTCCTGCCGGGGGACGCGATCAAGATCCTGCTGGCCGCGGGCCTGCTCCCCGGCGCCTGGGCCCTGAGCCGGCGCTGAGCCCGGCCCGCCGGAACCGCCCGGGTCGGCCGCCCCGCGGGGCCGACCCGGGCCAGCGGGTCAGCCGGCCGGCTCGGTGATGCGGAGGCCGTCGACGCCCTGGGTGTGGAGGGCGGCGACGGCGTCCAGGAGGCGGGGCCGGAAGGTGCCGGGACCCCGGGAGCCGCTCGCCGCCCGCTCCGCCGCCAGGCCGAAGGTGGCGAGCGCGAGCGCCGCCTGCAGGTTCGGATCCTCTCCCGCCGTCAGCATGACGGCGACGGCGGCTGTGGCCATGCACCCGGAGCCGGTGATGGCCGCCAGCAACGGATCGCCGTTGCGCACCTCGCGGATGCTGCCGCCGCCGGCGACCACGTCCACCGGGCCGGTGACGGCGGCCACGACCCCGAAGCGCTGGGCCGCCTCCTGGGCCACCTCGCGGGCGTCCTCGTCTCCCACCGCCTCCACCCCCCGCACGGCCCCCCCGCCCAGCAGGGCCCCGATCTCGCCCCGGTTGCCGCGCAGGACCGTGACTGGAAGCTCGGCCAGCAGGTGGAGCGCCCCTTCCGTCCGGAAGGAGGTGGCACCGGCTCCCACCGGGTCCAGGACGATGGGGACGCCGTGTTCGGCCGCCGCCCTGCCCGCCGCCAGCATGGCCTCCAGGGTGGCGCGGGAGGGGGTGCCCAGGTTGAGCACCAGGGCCCGGGCGGAGGCGGCCATCTCCGCCACCTCCTCGCGTCCGGTGGCCATCACCGGTAGCGCCCCGTAGGCCAGGGTCAGGTTGGCCACGTCGTTGGCGCTGACCCAGTTGGTGACGTGATGCACCAGAGGCCGCTGTTCGGCCACGCGAACCAGGCTCAGCTTGGCGGTGCGCCCGTAGTCGATCTCCACGATGCTCGGGAACGGCTCTTCGGATACGGCTCGGATCGAGCTTACGGCGGAACCCGGGCGGCGCCGGGGTGGTCGGACCTCGAAGCCACGGCCTCCGCGCCGGTCATCGTGGCCCGACACTGGAAGGCATGCGGGTCTCCGCCGCGCGCCGGGAGGCACGGCTCCTGGCCCTGACCGTCACCGCTGGCTGGGTCGACGCCCTCAGCTTTCTGGGGCTGGGACGGGTCTTCACCAGCAACATGACCGGGAACACGGTCCTGCTCGGCCTGGCCCTGGCCCAGGCGAGGGGGGGCGAGGTCCAGCGTTCGGCGGTGGCGCTGGGCGGTTTCGTCCTGGGCGCCGCCGTGGGCTCCTGGCTGGCCGGGTGGGGCGGCCCGCCTGGTGGCTGGCCAGCCCGGGTCACGCTGGCCCTCGCCGCCGAGCTGGTGGCGCTGGCGGCGTTCGCCTGCCTGTGGTCCTGGGGAACGCATCCCCCCGGGACCAGGCTCGACCTGCTGGTGGCCCTGGCCGCGCTGGGGATGGGGGTGCAGAGCGTGGCCGCCAGGCGGCTGGGGATCCCGGGGGTGACGACCACGGTCGTGACCAGCATCCTGGCCGAGCTGGTGGCCGACGTCGCCTCGCTGACCCATCCCCGTCGCTGGGCTCCCCGCCTGGGGTTCTGGGGTTCCCTGCTGGCCGGCGCCGCCGCCGGGGCGGCGCTGGAGCTCCGCTGGCCGGCGCTCGCCGCGGCCGTGCCCGCCCTGCTGGTGGCGGCGGTGATCCTGGTCGCCCTGGTGGCGGAGGGGCCGTTCCGAGGCCCGGGCGACGCCGATTCCGGCGGGACGGGATCGGCCGGCCGCACGGTCGGGGGCCTAGGGCCGGGTCCGGGCGCGGGCGCGGCCCCGACGGGCCCGGCACCCGGCGGCAGCGCCGGGCCCGCAGTCGTGGGCCTGTGCGCGAGGCGGGGGATGTCGCATGCTGATGGTCGGATGGAACGTTCGCCGGTCGTCGCGGTCCTGGCCCTGATCCTCGTCGGTGCGGTCGCCTGCGTCCCCTTCGCGCCTCTCGGCCACGCCTCGTCGCCGCTGGCCCGCTTCTACCAGCAGCGGCTCTCGTGGCACGCCTGCTCGGGCGGTGAGTGCGCTCACCTCCAGGTCCCCCTCGACTACGGGCGGCCCTCCGGGCGCACCATCTCGGTGGCGGTGATCAGGATCCCGGCCAGCGACCGGCGCGGCCGGGTGGGGGCGCTGGTGCTCAACCCGGGCGGTCCCGGGGCCTCGGGCATCGAGTACGCCCGGGAGGCGGCCCGGGTGTTCCCGGCCTCGCTCCGGGCCCGCTTCGACCTGGTGGGGTTCGATCCCCGGGGGGTGGGGGAGAGCGCGCCCATCGACTGCGTCGGCGACGCCCAGCTGGACGCCCTCACCGGTGAGCCCGCCTACCCGGTGAACGCCGAGCAGCAGTCGCAGCTCGTCTCCCGGGCGCAGGCGCTGGCCCGGGCCTGCGGCCGCCGCGACGGCTCCCTGCTCGATCACGTGAGCTCGGCCGACGTGGCCCGCGATCTGGACGTCCTGCGCGCCGCGCTCGGCGAGCCGCGGCTGACCTACTACGGCGCCTCCTACGGGACCTTCCTGGGCGTCCTCTACGAGGAGCGCTTCCCCGGCCGGATCCGGGCCATGGTCCTGGACAGCGCCCTCGACCCCGCGCTCGGCTCGGAGCAGGAGGACCTCCAGCAGGCGCAGTCCTTCGACCACCTCCTGGGGGACTTCCTGGCCTGGTGCGTGGCCCGGCCCGACTGTGCGCTGGGGAACACCGAGGCCGCGGCCCGGGACCGGCTCCAGGCGCTGATCCAACAGGTCGCCCAGCAGCCGCTGCCCGGACGCGGCGGTCGTCTGGTGGGCACGGGACCGCTCCTGACCGCGCTGGCGGCGGCGATGTACTCGCCGGCGGACGGGTTCCCGGTGCTGAACGTGGCCCTGCGGCTGGGGCTGGCCGGGAACGGCGCCCTGCTGCTGGCCCTGGCCGACGACCTCAACGGCCGCGGCCCCGATGGCCACTACTCGAACCTGATCGAGGCCAACTACGCCGTGAACTGCGTCGACCGACCCCATCCGACCAGCGTGCAGGCGCTGGCGGCGGAGGCCGGTCAGGCGCCGGCGGTCGCCCCGCTCTTCGGTGCCGCCATCGTGTGGAGCGACCTGCCCTGCGTGTTCTGGCCGGTCAGGCCGGAGCTGAAGCCACGTCCGGCTCCTCCGAGCCGGACCCCCATCCTGGTGGTCGCCACCCGGGACGACCCGGCCACGCCCTACCAGTGGGGAGCGAGCCTGGCCCAGGAGCTCGGCGACGCGAGGCTCCTCACCTTCGCCGGCGAGGGCCACGTCGCCTTCGGGCGCGGCGATCCCTGCGTGGACGCCGCCGTCACCGCCTACCTCACCACGGCGGCCCTTCCCGCCCCGGGCGCCACCTGCCCGGCCTGACCCCGGCGCCGGACCGGGGCGTGGACCTGGCCGGGGTCGGCCCGGGGCGGGAAGGGAGACCGGGGCAGGTTCGCCGGAGCCGGGCCGAGTTGGAGCGGGACGCCTCGCCGGGGCGGGCGTAGGATGGTCACGGATCGTCGTGGAGCCGCCCTGCGTCGAAGGGATCCGGGGTCCCATCGCCCGGTCGTACGTGCAGTGGTCGTCGGTGTGGGCGGCGTCTCCGTCGGCGGAGAGAGGAGGACGCCATGTACCGAGCTCCGGACGGGACCAGCTACTACGTGGTGGACGGCCACGTCCACTTCTGGGACGGCAGCCCCGCCAACCAGAGAAACGTCTACGGCAAGGGCTTCATCGAGTGCTTCTACGCCTATCACCGGAACCTGAGCCCGCCGGAGTGGGTCTGGCCGGAGGACAAGTTCCAGAAATACGACGAGGCCACCCTCATTCGTGACCTCTTCGAGGAGGGGTACGTCGACCGGGCCATCTTCCTCCCCACGTACCTCAAGGACTTCTTCGTCCACGGCTTCAACACCACCGAGCAGGACGCGGTCCTGAAGGCCAGGTACCCGGACCGGTTCATCCTCAACGGGTCCTTCGATCCCCGCGACGGGGACGGCGCGCTCGAGTACCTGGAGCACCTCGTCGCCACCTACCACATCCAAGGGGTCAAGCTGTACACGGCGGAGTGGCGCGGCTCCTCGCGGGGGTGGAAGCTGACCGATCCCGAGGCCAAGCGCTGCCTGGCCAGGTGCCAGGAGCTCGGGGTCCGGAACATCCACGTCCACAAGGGACCGACCATCTGGCCGCTCAACCGGGACGCCTTCGACGTGGCCGACGTCGACGACGCGGCCACCTCGTTCCCCGAGCTGAACTTCATCGTCGAGCACTGCGGGCTGCCGCGGCTGGAGGACTTCTGCTGGATCGCCACCCAGGAGCCGAACGTGTACGCCGGCCTGGCGGTGGCGATCCCGTTCATCTACCGCCGCCCTCGCTACTTCGCGGAGGTCCTCTCGGAGCTGCTCTTCTGGGTGGGCGAGGATCGGATCCTCTTCGCCAGCGACTACGCCATCTGGAGCCCGAAGTGGATCATCGAGCGCTTCGTCGACTTCCAGCTGCCCGAGGACATCCGGCAGGAGACCGGCGTCGACCTGACCCCCGAGGCCAAGAAGAAGATCCTGGGGCTCAACGCCGCCCGCCTCTACGGGCTGGAGGTGCCGGAGGAGCGGCGCCCGGCGTCCGCGACCGCCTAGCCGTGGAGGCGACACACGACGGGGGGCTCGAGGCCGCGGTGCGGGCGGCGCTGGGCACGGTCGTGGATCCCGAGCTCGACCGTTCGCTGGTCGAGCTGGGGTTCGCACGGGCCGAGGTCCTGGACGCCGGCCGGGTCCGGATCGAGCTCAGGTTGCCCACGTACTGGTGCGCCCCCAACTTCGCCTACCTGATGGCGGCGGACGCCAGGGAGGCGGTGAGCGCTGTGCCGGGCGTGCGCGAGGTCGAGTTTCGCCTCCTCGACCACTTTGCCGGGGAGGAGGTGAGCCGGGGGATCGAGGATGGCCGCTCCTTCGACGAGAGCTTCGGCGAGCTGGCCGACGGCGGAGGCCTGGAGGAGCTGCGACGGCTCTTCCGGGTGAAGGCCTTCACCATGCGGCAGGAGCGCCTGCTGCGGGCGCTGGCGGCCCGGGGCGCGACCGTCGAGGCCCTGGCGGCGGCCCGACTGGGGGAGGTGCCGGAGTGCGAGGAGCTTCGACGGTACCTGCTCCACCGGCGCCGCCTGGGCCTGTCGGTCGAGCCGGAGGCCCCGTTGGCCGTGATGCCGAACGGCCGTCCGATCACGCCGGCGGAGCTGGGGGGCTATCTACGACGAGCCCGCTCCGCCCGGGTGGCCATGGACTTCAACGCCTCCCTGTGCCAGGGGCTGTTCGAGGCCCGATACGGCGGCCTCGCGGACGGGCATGGCTGAGCGGGACGGGGTTTCGGCCTGGACGGGGATGCCGATGGAGCGTCGGTCAATGCTTGCGATAATGACCGTTTACCTTATCAATGCCCAGCGCCGAGGGAGGAGCCACGGCGGCAGCCCAGGAGGAACTCGCCGTCGGGCGGATCGTGACCGAGGTTGGCTCGGCCCTGAACGGGAAGCGTCGGCAGCTCCTGGCCTTGCTGCGTGACCCGACCGTGACCACCATCGTGGTCGAGCATCGGGGCCGCCTCGCGCGGTTCGGGGCCGAGGGCGTGCCGCGCAGGCTTTGTGGGGGCCCCGCCCGTCGGCTCAGTTGGAGCCTCCGTGAAGCGCAGAGCCGCGGTCAGGAGACCCGGGCTTGGGATCCCATCGGAGCCGGCTCCGATGGGGACCCTTCCCGGGCACGCGGCGAGGAGGCGCGAAGCCCGCGAGGGCAACCCCGTGAAGGGGTGCCGCGTGAGTGCTATCGCTTGATGTGCCCGCCGGCGGGCCGTAGGCTCCGCCCTGGGATCGATGTCGGGGATGACGCTGGCCCTGAGGTCAGGGATGCAGGGACACCGCGCCGGCCACCACGAGAAGGAGGCCGACCAGAACGCTCATCAACGGGACGCCGCGCCGAGGCACGGAGGGGTGACTGCCCGGCTCGTCCGGGTGGTGCCGCTGCCGATGGAGACCGTAGCCGCCGAACACGGTCGTGAACGCTCCCCCCAGCACCAGATAGGCGGCGGGTAGCTCCCTTCGCAGCAGGACGAGGCTAACCACCAGCGGCACCACGACCGCCAGGAAGAACAGCAAGACCACCAGCTTGGCTCGCATGTCGGCCCCTCCCCTGGTCATCATCCCGAACCCTGTGCCCATTGTGCCGCGTCCGATGCCCTGCCGGCGCACGGTCGTGAGCCGCCGTCCTCAGGCGGAGCGCGTCAAGGGCTCGCCCACGAGCTCGGCCAGGACCGCCAGCGGGGCCTCGTCCAGGCCGCGCAGGAAGAGCACCAGGGCCATGCCCGTCTCCCGGAACTCCGAGCCCAGGTCGGCCAGGTCGGCGCCGGGCCGGGCCATGGCGGCGGCCGCCGCCTCCATCGCGGCCAGGGACCGGCTGACGAAGGCGCGCACCGGGGCCGGCGGCTGCGCCTCGCCGTCCCAGCCCGCGCGCACCTCCCGGAGCAGCTGCAGGAGCCGCGTGGACGCCGCCTGGGGGAGCGACGCCGGCCCCTCCCTCGCCAGCCGCCGCTGGTACTCGGCCTGCACCCGCAGGGTCCTGCGCAGCCGCATCTGGGTCGCGAGCGTACGCATGTTCGCGTTGATCGTAACCGCGATCGCCCCCGAGGGCAAGACGGGACCTCGGCCGGGCCCGGCGTGACGCCATCGCCGGAGGCCGGTCGGGAAACCGAGGGGCTCAGACCGAGAGGGCGCGGCAGATCCGGTCCGCCAGCCCCTCGGCGTCGTCGCCGGAACCGGCTTCCAGATACCAGATGGTGGCCTCGTTGACCGCCCCCACGATGACCCGGCCGTACACGGCCGGGTCGATGCCGGCCAGGTCCCTGTCGCCGTGCTCCTGGGCGTAACGGACCGCCTGCTCGGCCAGCTTCGCGAACTCGTCGTGCAGCCGGTGACGGACCTCCTCGATCGAGGGCGAGAGGCCCACCGACTCGACCAGGAGCAGCCGTGCCACCCGCGAGCGGCCGAGGCAGGCCGCGACGAAGGCGTGGATGCCCCGCCGCATCCGATCGCGGTGATCGATCCCGGCCGCGGCGGCGACGTTGACGGCGGTGACCAGCGCCCCTCCCTCCTGCTCCAGCAGCACCCGGAAGCAGTCCTCCTTGGACTCGAAGTACTCGTAGAAGGCCGACTTCGAGGTGCGCGCCTCGGCCACCACGTCGTCCACCGAGGTGTCGTGGTAGCCGGCCTCCGCGAACAGGTGGAGGGCGGCCTCCAGCAGGCGCCGGCGTCGCGCCTCCCGTCGCTCGCTGGCGGCCAGGGTGTTCATCACCGGCTCACCGGGCGGCGAGGGCTCGGGAGATCACCAGGCGCTGGATCTCCGACGTCCCCTCGAAGATGGTGTAGATCTTGGCGTCGCGGTGCCACTTCTCCACCGGGAAGTCACGGATGTAACCGTACCCCCCGCAGATCTGGATTGCCTCCTCGGTCACCCTGACCGCCACCTCCCCCGCCTTCAGCTTGGCCATCGACCCCTCGGCCTTCTCGAACCTCCCCCCGTGCCGGCTCTCCCACAACGCCCGCCAGATCAGGCCCCGCGCCGCCTCGATCTCGGTCGCCATGTCGGCCAGCTTGAAGGCGATGGCCTGGTTCTCGATCAGCGGACGTCCGAACTGCCGGCGCTCCTGGGCGTACTGGAGGGCGAACTCGAAGGCGGCGCGGGCGATGCCCAGCGCCTGGGCCCCGACCACGGGCCGGGTGGCCTCGAAGGTCTTCAGCGCCACCGCCGAGCGGGAGCGCTGCCCGGAGCGGGCACGCGCCAGCCGCTCTTCCAGCCGCTCTTCCCCGCCCAGCAGGCAGTCGGAGGGCACCCGGACGTCCTCGAGGATGACCTCGGCCGTGTGCGAGGCCCGGATGCCCATCTTCTTCTCCTTCTTCCCCTGCCGCAGCCCCGGCGTTCCCGGGGGGACGACGAACGACGCCTGGCCGCGCACGCCCAGCTCGGGGTCAACCGCGGCCACCACCACGTGAACGGCGGCGATGCCTCCGTTGGTGATGAAGACCTTACGGCCGTTCAGCACCCAGTCGCCGTTCCGCTTCACCGCCCTGGTCTTCATGGAGCTGACGTCGGAGCCGGCGTCCGGCTCGCTCACGCAGAAGGCCCCCAGCACCGGCTCGCTCGGCGTACCGTAGCAGGCCGGGATCCAGGTCGCGATCTGCTCTGGCGTCCCCTGGTTGAAGATCGCCGCCACCGGCAGCCCCGTCCCCTGGATGGCCAGGGCGATGCCGGCGCAGCCCCAGCACAGCTCCTCCGCGACCAGGGCGGGTAGGATGCCGGTGGGATCGGCGAAGGTCTGAGCCAGGAACTCGTGCGAGTACAGCCCGACCTCGGCCGCCTTCTTCACCACCGGCCAGGGGAACTCCTCGGTCTCGTCGTAATACGCCGCCACCGGCCGGATCTCGCGCTCCGCGAACTCGTGCACCCAGTCGCGGATCTGACGTTGCTCCTCGCTCAGCTCGAAGGAAACCATCTGGCCCTCTCCATCAGTCTCCAGCGCCTCCGTCTCAGTACCGGTACGTACTGTTACCAGATCCTACCGCCCTTCCGCCCGCGGCCGCGCCTCCGGCGACCGCCCGCGGGTGGCGGAGAGGTCGAGACGACGGGTCAGCCGGTAGACGATGTCCAGGGTCGGCACCGGGACCCCGAGCTGGCCGGCCAGCTCCACCACCGCGCCCACCAGGGCCTCCACCTCCAGGGGGCGCCCGGCCTCGACGTCCTGGAGCATCGAGGTCCGGTGCTCCCCGGCCCGGGCGGCCCCCTCCAGGCGCCGGTCGACGGGCAGCTCGGGCTCGATGCCCGCCGCCCTCCCCACCGCCTCCACCTCGAGCATCAGGGTGCGCACCAGATCCCGGGTGGCGGCGTCCGACAGCAGCTCGCCGAGCGTGGCCCGGGTCAGGGCGCTCACCGGGTTGAGGCTGGCGTTGCCGATCAGCTTGAGCCAGATCTCCTGCCGAAGCCGGGTCTGGATCGGGGCCTTGAAGCCCGCCCGGGTCAGGGCCGCGGCGATGGCCCGGACGCGGTCGCTGCGCGACCCGTCCGGCTCGCCCAGGGAGAGGCGGTTCCCCTCCAGGTGCCGGACCACGCCGGGCTCCACCAGCTCGGTGGCCGGGTAGACGACGCAGCCCACCACGTGCCGGAGCGGGATGCTGGCCGCGATCACGCCGCCCGGGTCGATGGTCTCCAGGCGGCGTCGGCCGGCAAAGAACCACCAGGGGACGCCGTTCTGGGCGAAGACCAGGGCGGTGGCCTCGCTCAGGGTGGCGCCCAGGGCGGGCGCGACCGCGGGCAGGCTGTGGGCCTTGAGGGTGACGAAGACGGTCCCGGCGGCTCCGGCCGCCGACAGGTCGTCGGTGCAGGCCGGCGTCGCCACCAGCTCGGAGCCGTCGGCCTCGATCACCCGCACGCCCCGGGCCCGCATGGCCTCCAGGTGCCGTCCCCGCGCGATCAGGATCACTTCGAAGCCGGCCGCGGCCAGGCGCGCCCCCAGGTAGGCGCCGATGGCGCCCGCGCCGACCACCGCGAAGTCAGCCACGGCCGGGGCCCCGCCGGTTCCTCCGTCCACCCGGCTCCGGGCCGGCGCTCGACCGAACCATCCCGCGCCGATCCTAGCCCTCGGCCAGGGACGCGGCCACGTGTCGCCGCTGCACCTTGCCGGTAGGGGTGCGCGGGATCTCGCTGACGATGTAGAGCTGGCGCGGGATCTTGAAGTCGGCCAGCCGCTCGCGGCAGAAGTCGAGCAGCTGCCCGGGCGTGGCCTCCTGCTTCAGGACCACGGCCGCGGCGACCTCCTCGCCCCAGGAGGGATGGGGGACGCCGAAGGCCACCGCCTCGGCCACGGCCGGGTGCTGGAGCAGGACCTCGTCGATCTCCCGAGGAGCGATCTTCTCCCCGCCTCGGTTGATGAGCTCCTTGAGCCGGCCGCGTAGGGTCAGGTACCCGCGCTCGTCCAGGCTGCCCTGATCGCCGGTGCGGAACCAGCCGTCGGTGAAGGCCTCGGCGTTGGCGCTCGGGTTGGCCTCGTACCCGTCCATCACGTTCGGCCCCCGGATCGCGACCTCGCCCGCCGCGCCCACCGGCAGATGACGACCCCGGTCGTCGAGGATGGCGATCTCGACCCCGGTCGCGACGCCCACCGTGCCCGGCCGGCGCTCCTGCGGCGGCAGCGGGTTGGAGGTCATCTGATGGGCGGCCTCGGTCATGCCGTATGCCTCCAGCACCGGCACCTCCAGCAGCTCCTCCATGCGGCGCATGAGGTCCGGGGGGAGCGCGGAGCTGCAGGAGCGGACGAAACGCAGCCTCTCGGTCCCCTCCGGTCGTTCCCTGCCGGCCCGCCCCAGTGCCGCCAGGTGGATGGTGGGCACGGCCGAGTACCAGGTGGGCCGGTGGCGGCGCACCAGCGGCCAGAACTCGAAGGGGTTGAAGCGCGGGGCGGCGATCACGACCGTCCCCCCCGAGGCCAGGGTGGAGAGCGCCGAGGCGACCAGCCCGTGGACGTGGAAGAGCGGCATCACGCAGAGGGATACGTCGTCGGGGCCGAGCCGGTAGTGGGGCACGATGTTCGCCACCGAGGCGGCCAGGTTCCGGTGGCGGAGGGGCACGATCTTGGGCCGGCTGGTGGTGCCGCTGGTGTGCAGGACCAGGGCCACGTGGTCGTCGCCCGGCGGCTCGACGTCGGCCCGGCCGCCGCCGTCGAGGCGCAGCCGGCCCTGCTCGTCCAGGGCGGCCTCGACGATCTGGCCCCCCGCCGGCATGGCCTTCCGGGCCGCCGGCTGCTGGCCCGGGGCCACGAGCAGGAAGCGCGCTCGGGTGTCCTCCAGGTAGAAGCGAAACTCGTCCGTGGTGTAGGCCGGGTTCAGCGGGGCGGCGGTGGCCACCGTGGCCGCGGCCAGGAAGAGCACGACCGCCTCCGCCGAGTTGGGGTAGACGAGGGCCACCCGGTCCCCCCGCCGGACGCCGCGCGCGGCCAGCGCCTCGGCCCCCCGCCGGACCTGCTCCCGCAGCTGGCGGTAGGTGAGGCGGGGACCCCCGGGGACCAGGAGCGCGAGCCCGTCGTCCGGCTGGCCGGACTCGAGCATGTTCAGCAAGGTGGCCATCGTCTTCGTTCCCCTCCTATCGTCGCTTCCTCGCCGGGTCCGTCACCTCCGCGCCACCGTTCCGGGCGCCTCCGAGGTCCGATGGCCGGAGCCGCCCTCCTGCCACCAACGATAAGCCCCTTCAGCGCTCCGCTTCGATGACCTGCACCAGCTCGCGCAGGAACGACTCCACGTCGGTGACCAGGCCGACCGACTGCCAGGTGCCCCGGTCGGCCAGCTTGGTCACCACCGCCGGGTTGATGTCGACGCAGACCGTCCGCACCTGGGCCGGGAGCATGTTGCCGGTGGCGATGGAGTGGAGCATGGTGGAGAGCATCAGCGCCAGCCGGACCGCCGGCCGGTGGCGCTCGCCCCCCCAGATGCACGCCCGCATCCGGCGCTGGGCCTCGATCATGTCCGTGATCACGTCGGGCAGGGGACCGTCGTCGCGCACGCTGCCCGCCAGCACCACCTCCACCCCGTGCTCGAGGGCGCTCTTCATCACGCCGGAGGCCAGCGCACCCGACTCCACCATGGGGCGCAGGCCCCCTGCCGCCCGCACCCGGTTCACGGCCCGCATGTGGTGCTCGTGCCCGTGCTCGATGGGGATCCCGCTCTCCACGCTCACCCCCAGCGCGGTGCCGAACAGCGCCGCCTCCACGTCGTGGACGGCCAGGGCGTTGCCCGCGAACAGGACCTGGACGAAGCCCAGCTCGATCAGACGGGAGAGCGAGCGGCCGGCCCCGGTGTGGACGACGGCCGGCCCGGCCACGACCAGGATCTTGCCCCCCTCGGCGCGGACCGCCCGCATCTCGGCCGCGATCTGCGAGATGAGGACCTTCTTGGGCTTCTCGGCCGAGACCTCGCTGGACATGAAGCTGAAGATCTCCGCCTGTCGAGAGCGTTCCAGCGGGGTGACCCGGACCCCGGTGTGCCCCACCACCACCTCCAGGCCGGGCTCGGCCTCGTAGAAGGGGATGCACCAGGCCCGCCGGGCGGTGCGGTCCACCGCGATCGCGCAGTCCATCTCCTGCCGCTCGACCGGCACCCAGCCGCCGTCCAGCATCACCGCGGTGGGCAGGTTGCTGGTGGAGTAGAACCCCTCCGGGTACACGCCCGGGGTGCTCACCGGCACGGTGCGGACCGGCTCCTCGCGCGCCACCCGGGCCCCCAGCTCCCGGGCCCGGCGGACGATCTCGTCCAGCTGATCGGGGCTGCCGGCCGAGACCGCGATCCGGCAGGTGGAGGTGTCGGTCTTGCGCTGCCCCACCCGCAGCTCCTCGATGTCGAACCAGCCGCCCAGGTCCATGACCAGGTCCAGGAGCCGGGGCAGCATCATCGAGTCGATGATGTGGCCCTCGAGCACCAGCAGGGCCCGGTAGCGACCGTCGTCCGGCTCGGTGAACACCGGGTCTAGACCTCCGCCAGGACCCGCCGGATGCGCTCCTTCAGGGCCATCGCGGCCCGGTCGGGATCGCGGGCGTAGAGCACACCGCGGCCCACCGCGATCAGGCAGGACGCCTCGTCGCCGTTCCAGGCCGCCCGCAGGGACCGCTCCAGGTCCCCACCCTGGGCGCCCACCCCCGGCACCAGGAAGGGCAGGGCGCTCGCCGCCCGCACCGCTCCCACCTCCTCCGGCGCCGTCGCCCCCACCACCAGGCCCACGTTCCCCCTCTCCCCCACCCGGAGCGCCAGCTCGGCCACGTGGAGGTAGAGGGGACGCCCCGCTGCCTCGAGGTGCTGGAGGTCGGTCGCCCCGGGGTTGGAGCTGCGGCAGAGCACGTAGACGCCCCGCTCCGGGTAGGCGGTCAGCTCCTGGAGCGCGTCCCCGCCCGGATAGGGACTGGCGGTGATGGCGTCGGCATCCAGGGCCTCGAAGGCGGCCCGGGCGTAGGCGCGCATGGTGTTGCCCACGTCGCCCCGTTTGCCGTCCAGGATCACCGGGATCCCATCCGGGATCTGCGCCCGCAGCTCGAACAGCGCCTGCCAGCCGTCGGGGCCGTACTGCTCCCAGAAGGCCGCGTTGGGCTTGTAGCAGCAGACGTGGTCGGCCGTCCGCCGCACCACCTCCAGGCAGTGGCGGAGCGCCCCGGAGGCCCCGCCCGAGATGCGGTCCGGGTCGGGGTCCAGCCCCACGCAGAGCTGGGTTCTGCGCTCTCGGGCCGCCCGCCGCAGGTCGTCGAAGAAGCCGGCCACGGCTCTCAATCATCCGGCATCGAGGGAGCGCGGTGCCTCCGGGACGCGGCAGGGGGCGTGGGTGGGACAGCCGCCCAGGTGGGGTCGAAGCTTCCATTGTTCCGCGCTCCACGTCCCCCCTACCCTGGTCATCGCATGGCAGCCGCCCACGGGCGGCATGGCGGTCTGGTTGCGTGCGAGGGGGCCATGAGCTCGACAGTGACGAGCACCGGGAGACGGGCGGGCGAGCGGCGCTCGACCTCGACGTTCTCCGCGTACATCGTTGGCGAGACGACGCTGCCGATTCAGTGCGGTGAGATCCTGCTCGGGGCCGGCCACACGCTCCTGGGTGTGGTCTCCGCCGATCCCCAGGTGGTGAGCTGGGCCCGGGAGCGGGGCGTCGACCCCATCGATCCCGGCCATGACCTGGCCGCTCGTCTGGGTCCGCTGCCCTTCGACTATCTCTTCAGCGTCAACAACCTCACCTTGCTGGCCCGGGAGGTGCTCGCCCTCCCCCGCCGAGGGGCGATCAACTTCCACGACGGCCCCCTGCCCCGCTATGCGGGCCTGAACGCGCCCGCCTGGGCCATCCTCAACGGCGAGACCGAGTACGGCGTGGTCTGGCACCTGATGTCCGAGGGCGTCGACCAGGGCGACGTCCTGGTCCGGCGTCGGGTGCCCATCTCCCCCGACGACACCTCGCTGACGCTCAGCACCCGGTGCTACGAGGCCGGCATCGACGCCTTCGCCGAGCTGGTCGAGGGCCTGGCCTCGGGCGACCTGAGGCCCGAGCCCCAGGACCTGACCCGGCGCAGCTACTTCGGCCGCTACCGGCGGCCGCCGGCGGCCTGCTTCCTGCGCTGGGATCGTCCCGCGGCGGAGCTGGCGGCGCTGGTGCGGGCGCTCGACTTCGGCGCCTATCCGAACCCGCTGGGGTTGCCCAAGGCCCTGATCGGCCGCGAGCCGGTCGCGGTCCTGCGCCTGGGCGTGACCCGCCGCTCGGGGGCGGAGCCGGGGACGATCACCGCCCTGGGCGAGGAGGCCATCCAGGTGGCGACGGCCACCGAGGACGTGGTCATGGCGGCGCTGGCCGGCCTGGACGGACGGCCGTTGCGGGTGCCGGACCTGGCCCGCCGGCACGGCCTGGCCAGGGGCGGGCGGCTGCCGGTGCTCGACGAGCCCGAGGCGGAGACGCTGAGCCGGCTGCACCAGCGCCTGGCGCGTCACGAGGATTTCTGGGCCGAGCGGCTGGTGGAGCTGCAGCCCTTGCTGGTGCCCTACGCGCGCGCCGGCGGCGCCGGCGGCGCCGAGGCGCAGGCGGAGCTCGAGGTCCCGGAGCGGTTTCGGGCGGTGGCCCGCGCCCTGGCCGGGGAGCACGCCCAGGGAGACGTGGTGCTGGCGGCGGTGATCGCCTACCTGGCCCGGCTCGAGGGAAGGACCGGCTTCCATCTTGGGCTGGCGGTGGGCCGGGAGGAGCGAGAGGGGCTGGAGCTGGAGGGCCTGCTGGCCGAGGTGGTGCCGCTGAGCGTCGACCTGGAGCTCTCCCGGGGTTTCACCGCGGCCTGGGAGCGGGTGCGGGCGTCGCTGGACCTCCTGCGTGAACACCGCACCTACCTGGTCGACCTGCGGGCCCGGCGGCCACGCCTGCGCGACGCGACCGCCCGGCTGCCGATCGTCGTGGGGAGCGGCCAGGGGCCGCTCCCCACCGGCGCCGACCTGGCCGTCCTCGTCACCCGAGACGGATCGCGAACCCTCTGGCAGCATCGTCTCGAGGTGCTGGACGATCGCCACCTGGCGTCGATGCACGGGCAGCTGGGCACCTTCCTCTCCGCCCTGGCCGAGGACCCGGAGCGGCCGCTGGCGGAGCTGCCCCTGCTGGCTCCGGACGAGGAGCGGCGGATGCTCGTGGAGTGGAACGACACCGCCATGGCCTACGACCGCGAGCGCTGCGTCCACCACCTGATCGAGGCGCAGGTGGCCGCCACCCCCGATGCGGTCGCCCTGACCGTCGGCCGGCAGCGGTTGACCTACGCCGAGCTCGACGCCAGGGCGAACCGGCTGGCCCACCGGCTGCGCCGGCTCGGGGTGCGCCCCGGCGTCCGGGTGGGGGTCGCGGTCGAGCGCTCCGCCGAGATGGTGGTCGGCCTGCTGGCGATCCTGAAGGCGGGCGGAGCCTACGTGCCCATGGATCCCGAGTATCCGGCCCGGCGCCTCGCCTTCATGGCCGAGGACGCCCGGGTGCCGATCGTCCTCTCCAGCAACCGGGTGGCGCCGGGCCTGGAGCTGGGTGACGTGCGCCTGCTGCGCCTGGACGCCGAGGCGGAGGAGATCGGCCGGGAGCCGGCCGGCCCGGTGGAGGGCGAGGCGAGCCCCGAGGACGCCGCCTACGTCATCTACACGTCGGGCTCGACGGGCACGCCCAAGGGGGTGGTGGTCACCCACCGCAACCTGGTCAACTTCTTCCAGGCCATGGACCAGCGCCTCGACCATCGGCCGCCGGGGAGGTGGCTGGCGGTCACCAGCATCTCCTTCGACATCTCCGTGCTCGAACTCCTCTGGACCCTCTCCCGCGGCTTCGAGGTGGTGCTGTACACGGGAAGGGAATCCCACCTCCCCCCCGCTCCCGCCCGTCCACGGCAGCTCGAGTTCAGCCTCTTCTACTTCGGCGCTGGCGAGGGACCCTCGGCGCAGGAGAAGTACCGGCTCCTGCTCGAGGGCGCCCGCTTTGGGGACGAGCGCGGGTTCGCGGCCATCTGGACCCCGGAACGGCACTTCCACGCCTTCGGCGGCCTCTACCCCAACCCCTCCGTGATCGGCGCCGCCCTGGCCGTCGCCACCCGTCGCCTGCACATCCGGGCCGGGAGCTGCGTCTCCCCCCTCCACCACGCCATCCGCATCGCCGAGGAGTGGTCGGTGGTCGACAACCTGTCCGGAGGTCGGGTGGGCATCTCCTTCGCCTCGGGGTGGCAGCCCCAGGACTTCGTGCTCGCCCCTCACAACTTCGCCGACCGCAAGCAGGTGATGCTGCGCCAGATCGACCTGGTCCGCCGTCTCTGGCGGGGAGAGGCGGTCTGGGCGCCGGGCCCCGACGGTGAGGAGGTCGAGGTCCGGATCCTGCCCCGCCCCATCCAGCCCGAGCTGCCGGTGTGGATCACCTCCGCGGGCAGCCCCGAGACCTTCCGGGCCGCGGGGCAGGCGGGGTGCCGGGTCCTCACCCACCTGCTCGGCCAGTCGTTGGAAGAGGTGGCGGAGAAGATCGCCGCCTACCGCGAGGCCTGGCGGGCGGCCGGCCACGGCCCCGGCCGCGGCCACGTGACCCTGATGCTGCACGCGTTCGTGGGCCGGGACGAGGCCCAGGTGAAGGAGCTGGTCCGGGCCCCCATGAAGGCGTACCTCCGCAGCTCGGTGGGCCTGATCCAGCGCGCGGCCTGGTCCTTCCCCGCCTTCAAGCGGGCCACCACCGACGCGCAGGGCCGGTTCGCCCTCGACCACCTGAGCGAGGCCGAGATGGACACGGTGCTCGACTTCTCCTTCGAGCGCTACTACGAGGGCAGCGGCCTGCTCGGCTCGCCGGAGCGGTGCCTGCGCCTGGTCGAGGAGGTGATCGAGGTCGGGGTGGACGAGGTCGCCTGCCTGATCGACTTCGTGAACGACGTCGACCTGGTCCTGACCCATCTGCCCGACCTGGACGGCGTCCGGGAGGCGTCGTCCCGCCGGCGGCTGGAGCCGGTCGAGGAGGTCGGCCGTCATCCCATCCTGGGCCTGATCGAGGAGCACGGCATCAGCCACCTGCAGTGCACCCCCTCCATGGCCAGCATGCTGCTCGCCAGCCCGGGCGCGGCTCGGGCCCTGGGGCGGCTGCGTCAGCTCCTGGTCGGAGGGGAGGCCTTCCCGGTCGGCCTGGCCCGCGAGCTGCGGCGCCTGGTCGGGGGCTCGATCGTGAACATGTACGGGCCGACCGAGACCACCATCTGGTCGTCCACCTACCGGCTGGAGGACGAGGACTGGTCGGACGCCGAGGCCGTGCCCATCGGCCGGCCCATCGGCAACACCACCTTCTACGTGCTGGACGGGCGGCTCCGGCCGGTGCCGGTGGGGATCGTGGGCGAACTCTTCATCGGCGGCGAGGGCGTGGCACGCGGCTACCTGGACCGCCCCGAGCTGAACGCCGAGCGCTTCCTCCCCGACCCCTTCGGGGGGCGACCGGGCGGTCGTCTGTACCGGACCGGCGACCTGGTCCGCTACCGGGAGGACGGGGTCCTCGAGTACGTCGGCCGCGCCGACCACCAGGTCAAGCTGCGCGGCTACCGGGTGGAGCTGGGCGAGGTCGAGGCCGTGCTGAGCGCGCATCCGGCGGTGCGCGAGAGCGCCGCGGTGGTGCGGGGCGAGGGCGAGGAGGCCCGCCTGGTCGCCTACGCGGTGGCTCGGGACGGCGCCCGGCCCTCGGCCCGGGAGCTGCGGGAGTACCTCGAGGAGCGGCTGCCGGAGCACATGGTCCCGGCCTGGATCGAGTTCCTGGAGGACCTGCCCCGGACCCCCAACCAGAAGATCGACCGGCGGGCGCTGCCCGAGCCGCGGCCGACGGTCGAGGGCGAGCAGGTGGGCCCCCGGGACGAGGTGGAGCGGGCCCTGGTCGAGATCTGGGAGCGCGAGCTGCGGGTGGAGCCGATCGGGATCGACGACGACTTCTTCCGCCTCGGCGGCCACTCGCTGCTGGCCATGCGGGTCTTCAACCAGATCGAGCGCCGGCTGGGCCGGCGGCTGCCCCTGGCCACGCTGTTCACCGCCCCTACCATCCGGCGGCTGGCCGAGATCCTGCGCCACGAGTCGTGGACCCCGGAGTGGACGGCGCTGGTGCCCATCCGACGGGAGGGCTCCCGGCCGCCCCTGTTCTGCGTGCACTCGCACGGCGGCCACGTGCTCCAGTACCACGACCTCGCCCACCACCTCGGCCCCGACCAGCCCTTCTACGGGCTGCAGGCGGTGGGTCTGGACGGGCGCCATCCTCCCTATCGTCGGATCGAGGACATGGCCCGGCACTACATCCGGGAGGTGCGCTCGGTGCAGCCCCACGGCCCCTACTTCCTGGGTGGCGACTGCCTGGGCGGCGCCGTGGCCTACGAGATGGCCCGGCAGCTGCGGGAGGAGGGCGAGGAGGTGGCCATGGTGGCCATGTTCGATGCCTTCTGCCCCGGCCATCCCCGGCTCAAGCCCTACGTCCCCGCCCCTGCCTACGGGACCGTCCACCGGCTGCGCATCGTCGGCTTCCACCTGCGCACCCTGATGCGCCTGCCCTGGAGCCAGGCCCGCCCCTACCTGACCGAGCGCGCCCAGCGGGCGGGCTTCGCCGTGGCCGCCAAGCTGGGGCGGCTGCTGGGCCGGCACAGCCCGCTCCTCGCCACCCAGGCCGCCCTGGAGGAGGCCTACGCCGGCTACCGGCCCCGCCCCTATCCGGGCCGGCTCACCCTCTTCCGCTCCCGTCGGCTCCCGGCCGGGATCCAGCCCGACCCGCTCATGGGCTGGGAGGGTCTGGCCGGCGAGGGGGTGGAGGTCCGCGAGCTCCCCACCTACTTCACCACCGCCCTCTCGGGGACCAACGTGGCCCAGCTGGCCCGGGAGCTGGAGGCGTGCATGGACCGTCAGCGGGAGCCGCGGCCGGAGACGGTGCCGGCCTCCGCCTGAGCCATGGACCGGACCCTGCGACTGGCGGCCGACCTCGAGGTCGGCCGCCTGGGCTTCGGGGCCATGCAGCTGTGCGGCCCCGGCGTCTGGGGCGACCCCCCGGACCGGCCGGGGGCCCTGGCCCTGCTGCGCCGGGCGGTGGAGCTGGGGGTCGGCCTGATCGACACCGCCGACGCCTACGGCCCGGAGAGCAACGAGCGCCTGATCGCCGAGGCCCTGCATCCGTATCCACCGGGGCTGGTGGTCGCCACCAAGGGCGGTCAGCGCCGCCTCGGGCCGGGCGCCTGGAGCGCCGACGGCCGCCCCGAGCACCTCCGGCGCGCCTGCGAGGCGAGCCTGCGCCGGCTGCGCCGGGAGCGGATCGATCTCTACCAGCTGCACGCCGTCGACCCGGAGGTGCCGCTGGAGGAGTCGGTCGGGGCCCTCGACCGTCTCCGTCAGGAGGGGAAGGTCCGCCTCCTCGGCCTCTGCAACGTGGACGCCGGTCAGCTCCGCCGGGCCCGCGCCGTGGCCCCCATCGCAACCGTGCAGAACCGGTACAACCTGTTCGACCGCGTCGACCCCGAGCTACTGGCGCTCTGCGAGCGGGAGCGGATCGCCCTCATCTGCTGGTTTCCGCTCGCCGACGGCGAGCTGCGCCGGGGCACGGGCGCCCTCGGTCGCATCGCCCGAGATCGGGGGCTGGCCCCGGCCCAGGTGGCCCTGGCCTGGCTGCTGGCCCGCTCGCCGGTGACCCTTCCCATCCCCGGCACCCGCTCGCCGGCCCACCTGGAGCAGAACCTGGGGGCGCTGGAGGTCGGTCTCAGCCGGACGGAGATGGCCGCGCTGGAGGCTCAACGACGGCCGGCCGTGGCCCGCCTCCGCCGTCTGGCCCGGGGTGGGGCGCGTCGCGGCCGGCGCCTGGCCCGGGGCCTGCGCGCCCGGATCGGCTGAGCCGGTCCTCGGCCGCGGACCCGGACCGCGCCCGCTTGCGCCGGCCCCGCTCCGCCAGCCGGCAGTAGGCGCAGACCTCGGCCGTGGTCGGCTGGCCGCAGCGGACGCAGCTGCGCAGGCCGGCGGCCCGGTCCGCTCCGGCTCCGGGCAGGGCCGCCCTTCCCTGCTTCAGGAAGCCGACCAGGAACCCGTACTTGGTGCCCGGCTGCTGCTCCTCCAGGGAGTTGAGCATGGCCTTGTAGGCCAGCGACTTGGCCCCCCGGGCCATGGGGCACTCCTCAAGGATGTAGTCGATCCGTTCGATGATGGCGTAGGCGGCCGTCTCCCGCTCGCCCAGGCGGTACAGGGGCTTGACCTTGCGCACCAGCCCGGGATGGGTGCTCTCCAGCACCGGCCCCTGCCGGCCCAGGTAGTCGACGTTCCAGTGCACCAGGTTGCCGAAGAGCGTGGCCGCCTCGTCGTCCAGGTTGTGGCCGGTGGCGACCACCTCGTAGCCGAGGTCCGCGGCGACCCGGTTGAAGTGGTAGCGCTTGACCGTGCCGCAGGCCGCGCAGGGCTTGCCGCTGCGGGCGTCCCGCAGGTCGGGGACCACGAAGCCCTCGTTCTCCTCCAGGTCGACCTGGTGGAGCGTCAGCCCGTGCTGCTCGGCGAAGCGCTCGCACTTCTCCTGGGAGCGACGGGAGTAGCCGCCGATGCCGAGCCGGATGTAGACGCCGTCGGCCCGGTAGCCGAGCCGGGTCAGCGCGTGCCAGAGGGCCAGCGAGTCCTTCCCCCCCGACACCGCCACCAGCACCCGGTCCTCGCGGCGGAACATGCGATCGTGGTCGATCCGCTCCTGGACCCGGGACCGGAACCAGGTCGGGTAGCAGCGGGCGCAGAAGGCGATCCGGCTGCGCCGGATCTCGACGTTGGCCGGCGCGGCGCAGGTGTGGCAGCGCATCAGCGCGCGCCCCCGCTGATCACCGGGTAGATCTCCACCTCGTCGGTCTCCGCCAGCCGCACGTCGCCGGTCAGGATCTCGTCCCGGCGCACGACCAGGTGGGCGTCGCGGTGCAGGCCGAGCTCCTGCAGCAGGTCGGCGACGGTGCGCGCCCGGACCTCCCGGACCTCCCGCTCGGGCAGGATCGTCACCCGCATCTCACGACCCATTATTCCCGATCCCGCTCCCGGCCCCGGCCGAGGCGGTCCCCGATCGCCCGCCTCCGGGCGGGCCGGGGGCAGAATGGAGGCATGCAGATCCACCTGGCGCGCCCGTTGCGCCTCGCCCTGGCCCAGATCGACACCACGGTCGGGGACCTGGAGGGCAACGCCGGCCGCATGATCGAGTGGATCGAGCGGGCGCGCTCGGAGGGCTGCGATCTGGTCGTCTTCCCGGAGCTGGCGCTCACCGGCTACCCGCCCGAGGACCTGTTGCTGAAGCCCTCCTTCATCCGGGACAACCTCCGTCATCGCGACCGGGTGGTCGAGGCCAGCCGGGGGATCGCGGTGGTGGCCGGCTTCGTCGACCTGGAGCAGGACATCTACAACGCCGCCTTCTTCGCCCACGACGGGGAGCTGAAGGGTGTGTACCACAAGGTCTACCTGCCCAACTACGGGGTCTTCGATGAGGAGCGGTACTTCCAGCGGGGCCGGCGCTGCCCGCTCTTCGTGCTGGCCGGGGTCCGGATCGGGGTCTCGATCTGCGAGGACGCCTGGTACCCCACCGGCCCCATCTCCGTCCAGGCGGCCCACGGGGCCGAGCTCCTGATCAACATCAACGGCTCGCCCTACCACCGTGGCAAACGCTCAGCCCGCGAGACCATGATCGCCACCCGGGCCATGGACTCGCGCGCGTTCCTGGCCTGGGTGAACCTGGTCGGGGGGCAGGACGAGCTGGTCTTCGACGGCAACAGCCTGGTCTTCGACCCCGAGGGGGGGCTGCTGGCCCATGCCGGGTCCTTCACCGAGGAGCTGCTGGTGGTCGACCTGGACATCGGCTCGGTCTTCGGTGAGCGCCTCCACGACACCCGTCTGCGCCAGGAGGCCCGCCGCCTGAGCCACGTCGACCTGGAGGTCTCCCAGGTCACCATCAGCCAGTGGCCGGCCGCGCGCCCCGGTGGGCCCCGGCAGGGACCCCTGACCCCGCCGCTGGAGGGGCCGGCCGAGGTCTACGCCGCCCTCGTCTGCGGCACCCGGGACTACGTGCGCAAGTCGGGCGCCTTCGACACCGTGGTGCTGGGCCTCTCCGGGGGCATCGACTCCTCGCTCACCGCCTGCGTGGCCGTCGACGCCCTGGGCCGGGAGAACGTGGTGGGCGCGATCATGCCCTCCCGCCACACCTCCGCCGCCAGCCTGGAGGACGCCTGCGCCCTGGCCCGGGGGCTGGGCATCCGGACCTACGAGCTGCCCATTGAGGACATCCGGACGGCGTACACGGCCACCCTGGCCGACGCCTTTCAGGGGCTGCCGCCGGGGCTGGCCGAGGAGAACCTCCAGGCCCGCATCCGCGGCAACCTCCTGATGGCCCTCAGCAACAAGTTCGGCTGGATGGTGCTCACCACCGGCAACAAGTCGGAGATGGCGACGGGCTACGCCACGCTCTACGGGGACATGGCCGGAGGGTTCGCCGTGCTCAAGGACATCCCCAAGACGACCGTGTACGAGCTGGCCCGCTACCGCAACTCCCTGAGTCGGGTGATCCCGGAGCGGGTCCTGACCCGCCCCCCCTCGGCGGAGCTGCGCGACGACCAGCTGGACACCGACAGCCTGCCCCCCTACGAGACGCTCGACCCCATCCTGCAGGGCTACGTGGAGGACGACCGCAGCTTCGAGGAGCTGGTGGCCGCCGGCCACGACGCCGAGACCGTGCGCCGCGTGATCGGGTTGGTGGACCGCAGCGAGTACAAGCGCCGCCAGGCCGCCCCGGGCATCAAGATCACGCCCCGGGCCTTCGGTCGGGATCGCCGCATGCCCATCACCAACCGCTACCTCCCCGACGGCGTCCGGGAGGATCGATCGCGGTAAGCTCTCGGCTTCGTGGCCGGCTGGGTCCGTGGAAGATCCGGGAGCCGCGGCTGGTCATAATTCTTGTGAATATCGCCATCGAAAGGAGCTATGGTGCCCGAGCGTTTTGACGTCGCCGTGATCGGCGGCGGCCCGGGCGGTTACGTGGCCGCCATCCGCGCCGCGCAGCTGGGGGCGCGCACCCTGATCGTCGAGAAGGACCGCCTGGGCGGGACCTGTCTGGTGCGCGGTTGCATCCCCACCAAGGCCATGCTCCAGTCGGCCGAGCTCTACACCGCCGTGCGCGCGGGGGAGGAGTTCGGGGTGGTGGCCGAGGGCCTCCGCTTCGATCTGGGGGCCGCGGTACGGCGCCGGGACCGGGTCGTGGACCAGCTGGTCAGGGGCGTCGAGGGCCTGATGAAGGCCAACGGCGTCCACCACGTGCGGGGCACCGCCCGTCTCCTCCCCGGCCGGCGGGTCGCGGTGGGCGAGGACGTCTACCAGGCCGGGGACGTGATCGTCGCCACCGGCTCGGTGGCCGCCCGCCCGCCCATCCCCGGGATCGAGCTGGCCCTCGACTCGGACGGCATCCTCGGGCTGGAGGAGGTCCCCGAGTCGATGGTCGTGATCGGGGGCGGCGTTGTGGGCATGGAGTGGGGGGCCTGCTTCGCCGCCCTCGGCGCCCGGGTCACGGTCCTGGAGCTGCTGCCGGAGATCCTGCCCATGGTCGAGGCCGACATGGTCCGGCTCTACCGCCGCCACTTCGAGCGCGGCGGTGCCACCATCCACACCGAGGCCAGGGTGGAGGCGATCACCGGCACGCCGGGGAGGCTCGAGGTCCGCTTCCGCCGTGGCCGGGAGCCGCAGGTCGTCCCCGCCCAGGTGGTGCTGGTGGCGACCGGACGGGTGCCCTACGTCGAGGGGCTGGGACTGGACGAGGTCGGGGTGCGAACGGAGGGGGGCCGGGTGGTGGTCGACCAGCACCTCCGCACCAGCGCCGACGGCATCTGGGCCGTGGGCGACGTGATCGGAGGCATCATGCTGGCCCACGTCGCCTCCTACGAGGGCGTCTGCGCGGTCGAGAACATCGTCGGTCACGCCCGCCGGGTGCCCGACTACCACGCGGCGCCCAACTGCATCTACACCGACCCCGAGATCGCCACCGTGGGCCTCAGCGAACGCGAGGCCCGTGAACGCGGCGTCGAGGTCGCGGTCGGACGCTTCCCCTTCGCCGCCCTGGGCCGGGCCCTGACGCTGGGTCGGACGGAGGGCGCGGTCAAGGTGATCGCGGACGCGCGCGACGGCACGCTGCTGGGCGTGGAGATGGTGGGGCCTCGGGTCACCGACGTGATCGCGGAGGCCACGCTGGCGGTGCAGCAGCGGCTGAGGCTCGGGGATCTGGAGCTGACCATGCACGCCCACCCCACGCTGCCGGAGGCCCTGCTGGAGGCGGCGCTGGCGGCGGAGGGGCGGGCCATCCACGTCCAGAACCGGCGCACCCCGGGGGCGGGGCGTGCGCCTCTGGTCCGGGCCGCCGGGAGCTCCGCCTCCCCGGCGCCCCTGAGCGCGAGCAAGGAGGGTGCGGTGGCACGTTCCGTGGAGGAGAGGCCGAAGGGGGCGGCGCCCCCGGCCCTGCAGGTCGACGGCTCGCTCCGGCTGTCGGCGGAGCACCGGCAGGAGCTGCTGGGCGTGTACCGACTGATGTTCCTGATCCGTCGCTTCGAGGAGCGAGCGCAGGTCGAGTACACCAGGGCCAAGATCGGGGGGTACTGCCATCTCAACCTCGGCGAGGAGGCCACGGTGGTGGGCGGCATCCTCGCTCTTCGCCCGGGCGACTACATCTACACCGCCTACCGGGAGCACGGGCACGCCATCGCCCGCGGCATCGACCCCCGGGCGGTGATGGCCGAGCTCTTCGGCCGCGAGACCGGCGTCGCCCACGGCCGGGGGGGCTCGATGCACATCTTCGACTTCGAGCACCGCTTCATGGGCGGCTACGGCATCGTCGGCGGCCACCTGCCCCTGGCGGTGGGCGCGGCCTTCGCCGTCCGCTACCAGAAGGCCTTCCCGGGCACCTCCCAGGGCGGGCGGCCGGGCGACGACATCGTCTTCTGCATGTTCGGCGACGGGGCCACCAACATCGGCGCCTTCCACGAGTCGTTGAACTTCTCCAAGGTGCTCCAGGTGCCCGTGGTCTGGTTCTGCGTCAACAACCAGTACGGCATGGGGACGTCGGTGGAGCGCGCCTCGGCCGTGCCCGAGCTCTACCGCAAGGCCTGCGCCTACGACATGGAGTCGATCCGGATCGACGGCATGGACGTGCTCGAGGTCCTGCACCGCACCTCGGAGGTGGTGGAGCAGACCCGCCGCGACCTCCAGCCTCGCTTCATCGAGGCGGTGAACTACCGCTTCCGCGGCCACTCCGTGGTCGACCCCGACCGGTATCGCCCCGAGGAGGAAAAGGAGCGCTGGCGGCGGAGCGACCCCGTCCACCGCTTCGAGGACCAGCTCACGGAGGCCGGGATCGCCACCGCGGAGGATCTGGAGCGGATCCGCTCCGAGGTGGAGGCGGAGGTGGAGGAGGTGGTCCGGTTCGCGGACCGGAGCCCCAACCCGCCGGTCGAGGAGCTGTTCCGCTATCTCTACGCCGGCGAGTGGGAGATGTACGACCATGCCTGAGAAGCTGTTCCGGGTCGCGCTCCGAGAGGCCCTCCGCGAGGAGATGGAGCGTGACGAGCGGGTCTTCCTGATCGGGGAGGACATCGGCGTGTTCGGCGGCTCCTATCGGGTCACCGAGGGGCTGCTCGACCAGTTCGGTCCCCTCAGGGTGGTGGACACGCCCATCGCCGAGGAGGTGATCGTCGGCTCCGCCATCGGTGCCGCCATGACCGGCCTGCGCCCGGTGGTCGAGATCATGACCGTCAACTTCTCGCTACTGGCCTACGATCAGATCGTCCAGAACGCGGCCAAGATCCGGTACATGTTCGGGGGCAAGGTGAGCGTGCCCCTGGTCATCCGCCTCCCCGGGGGCGCCGGCCACCAGCTCTCCTCCCAGCACTCGCACAGCTTCGAGGTCCTGTACGCGATGATCCCGGGCCTCCTGGTGGTGGCGCCCACCACGCCCGAGGACGCCAAAGGGCTGCTCAAGGCCGCCATCCGCACCGACAACCCGGTCATGTTCATGGAGAGCATGAGCCTCTACAACACCCGTGGGGAGGTGCCGGACGGCGACTACACCACGCCGATCGGCAAGGCGGCGGTTCGCCGCCGTGGCGGCGACCTCACCATCGTCGGCGTGTCGCGCCAGGCGGTGCTGGCCGGTCTCGCCGCCCAGCGCCTGGAGGAGGAGGACGTCGACGCGGAGGTGATCGACCTCCGCTCCCTGCGCCCTATCGACTGGCCGACCCTGGTCGAGTCGGTGCGCCGGACCAACCGCTGCCTGATCGTGGAGGAGGGCTGGACCAGCTACGGGGTGGGGGCGGAGCTGGCGGCGGGCATCTCGCAGCGGGCCTTCGACGACCTCGATGCACCCATCCTCAGGCTGGGCGGGGCCGAGGTCCCCATGCCCTACAACCGGGAGCTGGAGCGGGCCGCCATCCCCTCGGTCGAGGACATCGTGAGCGCGGCGCGGCGGCTGCTGGGCCGGCGCACGGCGGCGGCGGTCTAGGCGCGTCGAGGTGGCCTCCAATGCCTGACGTCAACATGCCCAAGCTCTCCGACACCATGGAGGAGGGCACGGTCCTGGAGTGGAGGAAGGCCAACGGCGAGCCCGTCCACAAGGGCGAGGTCCTGGCCGAGATCGAGTCCGACAAGGCCAGCTTCGAGATCGAGGCCGAGGCCGACGGGGTGCTCCAGATCGTGGTCGACAAGGGGCGGGCGGTCCCGGTGGGTGAGCTGATCGCCCGGATCGCGGCCCCGGGCGAGACCGCGCCGTCGTCGGCCGCGCCCCCGGTCCCTCCCCCCTCCCCGCCAGCGCCGGAGCCACCCCCGGCCCCCGCCGCCGAGGTGCCGGCCGAGCCCTCTCCCCCACCGGCCCCGAGCCGGGCCGCCGGGGCCCGGGAGACGGGGACCACGGCCGTGGGCGAGGGCCGGCGCAAGGCCTCTCCCCTGGCCCGGCGTCTGGCCGCCGAGCTGGGCGTCGACCTCGCCGGTGTGCGCGGCACCGGGCCCGAGGGCCGGATCGTGAAGGAGGACGTCCTCGCCGCCGCCGGGCGGGCGGCGGCCGGCCCGGAGCCGGGACCGCGACCCGCCGGACCCGAGGTCGAGGTGGTCGAGCCCAGCCGGATGCAGGCCACCATCGCCCGCCGGATGGCGGAGGCGAAGGCCAACGTGCCCCACTTCTACCTCACCGTCGAGGCCCGCGTGGACGAGGCGGTGAGGCTGCGGGCTCAGCTCAAGGAGCAGGTGGCGGCGGCCTCCCGGGTCACCATGACCGACTTCCTCACCCGGGCCTGCGCCATCGCCCTGACCCGTTTCCCGGAGGTCAACGCCTCCTGGGTCGAGGGCCGTTTCCAGCGCAAACGCTCGGTCAACATCGGCCTGGCCGTGCCCCCGGCCCAGGGCCTGGGCCTGCTGGTGCCCGTGGTCCACGACGCCGACCGCAAGGACCTGATCCAGATCGCGATCGAGTCCCGGCAGGTGATCGAGCGGGCGCGCTCCGGCCGTCCCCAGCCCGGTGACCTGGAGGGGGCCACCTTCAGCATCTCCAACCTGGGCATGTACGGGGTGGACGAGTTCGCGGCCATCATCAACCCGCCCGAGGCGGCCATCCTGGCCGTGGGCCAGATCAAGGACGCGCCGGTGGTGGAGGAGGGGCGGCTGGTAGCGGGCAAGGTGATGCGGCTCACGCTCTCGGTCGACCACCGGGTCTTCTACGGCGCCACCGCGGCGCAGTTCATGGCCGAGGTGAGACGGCTGATCGAGAGCCCGGCCGTGCTGCTCCTGCCCCCGGATCAGGTGGGGGCGACGACCGGCGGCCGCTGAAGGCGGCGAGGCCCGCCGGGACGGCGCCGCCGGGACGGTGCCGTCGTACCCAGAGCGAGGAGGCAGGCATGACCCGGGAGGGCGAGGTGGAGCAGAACCACCGTGAGCGCGGGCGCCTGCGGGCGCTGATCGCGTGCCTCGACCACGACCGGCGACGCGGCCGCGTGAACGAGCGCGGGACGGTGGCCGGGGTGCTCGGCCCCCTCGCCTGCTGAGAGGCCCGGGGTGCTGGCGCCGGCCGACGAGCCGGATCGAGGTCCTCCCTTCACGCCCTCCGACGCCGAGCCGCAACGGGAGGATGGGATCGACGACGCTACCCGGCCCCCGGTCGCCGCCATCGCGCTCCGTGAGGCGGCCCGGCTCGCCCTGCGCCGGGCCGGGGACGCCGACCGCCGCCTGGCCTCCCCGTCACCCGACCGCCTCCGGCCCCGGGCCCCCGGCGGCCGACTGAGCCCCCTGCGCGCCTCCCACCGCCGGGAGCACCTGGACGAGATCGCGACCGTCCTCCGAGCCTGGCGGGGGTTCCCGCCGGCCGGCCTCGGAGGACGGTGCGGGGAAGGGCAGGCGTCACGCCGGCCGTTCCCCGCACCCGGTCACGGACGCGGGGTCTCCCGCCATCCCTCCTGCCCGGGGACCGGCCCGGTCCAGGCCGGCAGCCGCGGCCGCGCTTGGGGCTGCGAGGTCGGCCGGGCGGCCTCGTCCGGCCCTCGGGTCGCCGCCGGCAGCTCCAGGCGCAGGGCCAGGCTCCCGGGCGGGACCAGCTCCGCGCTCAGGCTGCCCTCCTGGGCGGTGGCCAGCTCCTTGCAGATGGCCAGCCCGAGGCCGGCCCCCGAGGAGGCGGAACGGCCGGGGGCCGCCCGGTAGAAGCGGTCGAAGATCCGGGCCGGGTCGGGGGCCGGCGCCCCGACCGGGTTGGTGACGGTGGTCACGACCCGCCCCCCCTCCAGGGTCACGACGATCTCGACCTCGGAGCCTGCGGGCGCGTACTTGACGGCGTTGTCGAGCAGGTTCTCCAGGATCTGGTGGAGTCGGTCGGGGTCGGCGCGCACGGGGGGCAGCGCGGTCGGGAGCCGCAGCTGCAAGCTGAGACCACGGCGCAGGGCCCGGGGGCGGATCAGCTCCAGCTCCTGGTCCAGGAGGGCCCGCAGGTCCACGGGCTGGAGGTCGAAGGTCAGCTGGCCGGCCTCCATGCGGGCCAGATCCAGGAGTTCCTGCGCCATGCGCAGGACCCGCCGGGCCTCCTCGTGCAGGATGGCCACGGCGCGGCTCCGCTCCTCCTCGGTCCTGAGGCTGCCGTCCATCAGCGCCTGGCTGAAGCCGATGAGGCTGGTCAGGGGCGTCTTCAGCTCGTGCGAGACGTTGGCCAGGAACGCCTGCTGCTGGGTGCGGGCGCGCTCCACGGCCTCGGCCATCCGGTTGAAGGCCTGGGCCACCACCCCCACCTCGTCGTTGCCGGTGCTGGCCACCCGGCGGCCGTAGTTGCCGGCGGCGATGTCCTCGGCCGCCTTCCGCAGCTCTTGCAGGGGCCGGCCGAAGGCGCGGCTGACGGCGAGGCCGGCCACGATCGCCACCAGGAGGGCGGCCAGACCTGCCAGCAGGATGGGCCGGAGCAGCTGGCCCGTGGCCTGCCGGGCGACGTCGCTCTCCGGCCTGGCCAGCACCAGCCAGCGCGCGAAGGGCGTCGAGACCGGGGTGGCGGCAGCGATGTAGGTGCTGCCGCCCAGGTCGATCTGGCCCTCGACCACCAGGGTGGCGCCGGTCGTGCCCCGGACCCGCCTCAGCCGGTCGAAGGCGATCGGTGTTCCGGGGAGCAACGAGGAGGCGCTATCGTACACCACCAGGGGCGGAGGGCCGGTGCCCAGCAGCAGCACACGGGCATCGCCCAGGTTCAGGGCTTTCACCTGGGCGTCGACCTGGGCCAGGAACTCCCCCTCGTCCTGGGTGCGCTGGAGGCAGCGCCGGGCCGCGTTGCGAAGCGCGCAGCCGAGCTGGTTCACCTGGGGACGGAGGATCTGTACGTAGGGCACCAGCTGGTCGTTGGCGTCGGTGACCGTGAGCCGGCTGACCAGTGCCCAGGTCAGGGTTCCGCTCAGCACCAGGCTCACCGCCACGATGCCGATCGCCGCCAGCAGAAGACGGAGCCTGAGGCTCAGCTCTCGGAGATCTCCAGCTTGTAGCCGACCCCCCACACCGTCTGGATCGATGGGCTCTTCACCCCGGCCTTGGCCAGCTTCTCGCGCAGCTGCTGGACGTGCACGTCGACGGTCCGGGTGTAGCCGGGGAAGTCGTAGCCCCAGACCAGGTCCAGGAGCTCGCTGCGCTGGAACACCCGGCCCGGGTGACGGGCGAGGAGGGCGAGCAGGTCGAACTCCTTGGGCCGCAGGTGGAGCTTCACCTCCTGGTAGCGGACCTCGTGTCGCTCGAAGTCGATCTCCAGTCGGTCGGCCCGTACCAGGCGGGGTTGATCCGGCTCCAGCCGGGCCCGGCGCACCAGGGCCTTGGCCCGGGCCACCAGCTCCTGGGGGTGGAAGGGCTTGGTCAGGTAGTCGTCCGCCCCCAGCTCCAGGCCCACGACCTTGTCGGTGATCTCGTCCCGGGCGGTCAGCATGATGATCGGCACCTGGCTCTGCTTGCGGATCTCCCTGCAGATGGTCAGCCCGTCCACGTTGGGGAGCATGATGTCCAGCACGATCAGGTCGGGCTTGAGCTGCCCGATGCGGGCCAGGGCCTGGGCGCCGTCGCCCACCGCCTCGACCTGGTACCCCTCGCGGGACAGGTAGAGCCGGGCCAGCTCCACGATGTGATCCTCGTCGTCGACCACCAGGACCTTCGGGGTCGGCATGTCGGTTGCCATTACACCACGTCCGACCCGGGTCCACGCCGCCGTCGGGCCGCCCGGGGCGTCATCCCCCGGCGGGGTCCCGGTCGGAGCGAAGCACCAGCCGGATCGGGTTGCCGGCGAAGCCGAAGCGCTGCCGGATCTGGTTCTCGAGGTAACGCCGGTACCCGAAGTGCAGGAGCCCGGTGTCGTTGACGAAGAGGACGAAGGTGGGCGTCTCGTCCGAGGCCTGGGTGGCGAACTTCAGCTGGAGTCGCCGGCCCCGATAGCTGGGCGGCGGGTGATCGACCATGGCCTGGCGCAGGACCCGGTTGAGCTCGGCGGTGGGAACCCTGAGGCGGCGCTGTCCCACCACCTCCAGGGCGGTGGGGAGCACCCGCTCCACCCCCTGCCCGGTCAGGGCCGAGACCAGGACCACGGGGGCGTGACGGACGAAGCGGAACTCGGCGCGGAGTCGTCGCTCCCAGCCCGACGGGCGGCGCTGCGGCGGCTCCAGGAGGTCGACCTTGTTCATCACCAGCACCAGCCCCTTGCCCGCCTCGAGGGCGTAGCTCGCCACCTGCTGGTCCTGGTGCAGGACCCCCTCGGAGGCGTCCAGCACCAAGAGGACGGCGTCAGCGCGCTCCATGGCCCGGATGCCCCGGAGCAGGCTGTAGCGCTCCAGGCGGTCGCGGGCGGCGCTCCGGCGGCGGATCCCGGCCGTGTCGACCAGGACCACGGGCAGCCCGTCGAAGTCGAGCTGGGTGTCGACCGGGTCGCGGGTGGTGCCCGGCCGCTCGCTCACCACCGCCCGCTCGTCGCCCAGGAGTCGGTTGAGGAGCGAGGACTTGCCCACGTTGGGGCGTCCCATGATCGCGAGCCGGGCCGCCACCTCCTCACCGGCGGGCTCCTCCTGGCTCGGCGGCAGGACGGCCAGCACCGCCTCCAGCAGCTCGTCGATGCCGATGCCGTGCTGGGCGGAGACGGGGACCAGGTTCGGGAAGCCGACCTCGGCCAGCTCGTCGAGCAGGTAGCGCTGGCGGGGATCGTCGGTCTTGTTGGCCACCGCCACCACCGGCCGGCCCGAGCGTCGCAACCGGGCCGCGATGTCGCGGTCCAGCGCGGTCAGCCCCTCCCGGGCGTCGAGCAGCAGGACGATGGCCTGGGCCTGCTCGATGGCGACCTGGGTCTGGGCCTCGATGGCGGCGGCCGAGGCGTCGTGGGGGTCGAGGTCGAGGCCCGCCGTGTCGACCACCGTGAGCTCGCGCCCCCGCCACTCGGCCACCCCGTAGAGGCGATCCCGGGTCAGCCCCGGCTGGCGGTCGACGAGCGCCTTCTGCCAGCCGATCAGGCGGTTGAACAGGGTCGACTTGCCGGTGTTGGGGCGGCCGACCAGGGCCACGATGGGGCGTGCCACGGCTTCATTGTGACCCCGTCACCCTGCCCGATGTGACCCTGGAGACGGACCATAGAATGCAGGACCGCTGTGCTCGAAGACCGGGTCATCCTCAAGCAGAACGACGTGTTCGTCGTGTCGGACCTGACCGGGGACATCCCGGCCGGCAACGACGCGGGCCTGGGCCTCTACCGTGCCGATACCCGGTTCCTCTCCGTGTACGAGCTGCGGCTGAACGGACGCAAGCCGATCCTGCTCAACCAGGGTGTGGACCGGGCCTACGTGGCCACCTTCCAGCTCACCAACCCGGCCCTGGACGCCCCCGGGGGAGGGATCGGCATCCCCCGTCAGAGCCTCAGCCTCCGCCGCACCCGGTTCGTGCAGGACGGGTTCCACGAGCGGATCGGTCTCCAGAACTGCAACCCCTTCCCCGTCCGGGTGCAGATCCAGCTCCGTTTCGACGCCGACTTCCTGGACATCTTCGAGGTGCGCGGGCACCGACCGGAGCATGAGCTGGGGCAGCCGGAGCCGGTGGTCAGGACCGAGACCGGGTTCCGGTTCGGGTATCGGGGCCTGGACGCCGTCCGCCGTACCACCGAGGTGGTGTTCCACCCCGTGCCCGCCTTCTCGGGCCGGGGGACGGCCCGGATCACCGTCGAGTTGGACCCCCACGGCACCCTGGTGCTCCTGGTCGACGTCCTCCCCCTGCTCGGAGAGGGCGCCCAGCCCGAGGCGGAGTTCCACTTCGACGCCGCGCTGGCCGCCCTCGAGCGGCGCTACCAGGCCTGGAACCAGGCCTGCACCCGCTTTCGCTCGGATAACGAGCTGCTCGACAGCGGCCTGCTCTGGCGCAACCTGGAGGACCTGCGGGTCCTCTGCGACGAGCTTCCGACCGGTCTCTTCCCCACCGCGGGCGTCCCCTGGTACGCGGTCCCCTTCGGCCGGGACGCCCTCATCACCTCGATCCAGACCCTGACCCTGAACCCGGAGCTGGCGATGGGCAGCCTGCGCTTCCTGGCCCAGCACCAGGGGACCAGGATCGACGAGTACCGTGAGGAGGAGCCGGGCAAGATCCTGCACGAGCTCCGCTTCGGCGAGCTGGCCAACCTGGGGCAGATCCCCCACACGCCCTACTACGGCACGGTCGACGCCACCCCGCTCTTCCTGGTCACGCTGGTGGAGGTGCTGCGCTGGACCGGCGACCTCGAACTGCTCACCGAGCTGCTGCCCAACGTCCTGGCCGCGCTGGAGTGGATCGACCGCTACGGCGACCGGGACGGGGACGGGTTCGTGGAGTACGGTCGTCGGGGCGGATCGCAGCCCACCTTCCGCTACCGCTACGGCGACCAGGTCACCAGGCCCGCCCGGGGGCTGGTGGTGGTCAACCAGGGGTGGAAGGACTCCCTGGA
>DASRBU010000099.1:0-2766 GCA_035653475.1 Candidatus Dormiibacterota bacterium
CCCCTCGACCGGGGTGAGTACGACCTGCACGTCGAGGGCACGACCCCGGTCGTGCGCCGCCTGATCGAGGCCCTGGACGCCGAGCGCGTCGCCCTGCGCCGGGCCCTGGGCTACACCTCGCCCGACTGGCCCCTGCGCGACTACTACGCCGACGCCGACTGGCTCTACGGCCCCGGCGCCTTCTCGGCCGTGCAGCGGCGGTCGGTCTGGCGCGAGCGGCTGCCCTTCGAGCACCGCTACCTGACCGAGGACGTCGGGGTGGGGCTGGTGCTCTGGTCCTCCCTGGGACGCGCCCTGGGCGTGCCCACCCCGCTCGCCGACGCCTGCATCGCCCTCGCCTCCGCCCTTCTGGGCCGGGACCTGCGGACCCAGGGCCGCTCGCTGGAGCGGCTGGGCCTGGCCGGGCTCGACCCCGGCCACCTCCGCGCCCGGCTGTGACCCGGTTCGGCGTCCAGCTGCACGGGAGCTTCCCCATGTGGGAGTACCCGGCCCTGGCCCGGGCGGTGGAGCGTCACCCCGTCTTCGAGGAGCTGACCGTCCACGACGTGCTCTGGTGGCGGCCGGTGTGGCCCATCCTGACCCTGGTCGCCGAGCACACCGAGCGGGTGCTGGTCGGTCCCGACGTCACCCATCCCTACCTGGTCCATCCGGTCGTGATCGCGCAGCACGTCGCCGCCCTGGACGAGCTGAGCCGGGGACGGGCGGTGCTGGGCCTGGGCCGGGGCTCCTTCCTGGAGCCGCTGGGCCTGCGCCGGCGCGGGGCGGCGGAGGCGGTCCGGGAGACGGCCGGGCTGGTGCGGCGCTTCCTGGCCCGGGACCGGACCCCCCACGCCGGCCGCTGGCCCGCCGGACCCGAGGCGGTCTTCAATTGGGCGCCGCCCCGGCCGGAGGTGCCCATCTTCGTCGGCGCCTTCGGCCCGGGCATGGCCGAGGCGGCGGCGGCCTGGGCGGACGAGGTGCGGCCCCCCGGGATCTGGGACACCGCCTTCTTCTGCGACCTGCGGGCGCGGATCGAGCGCGCCGCCGCCGCCCTGGGCCGGAGGGTGGCGGTGGGCTGCGACGTCTGGGTCTCGGTCGACCGGGACCGCGAGCGGGCGCGGGAGCTGGCCCGGGCCCAGCTGGCCCGCTTCCTGCCCCAGATGGGGGCCATGACCCGCTTCTACGGCATCGACCCCGCGGCGCCGGTCACCGACCGCGTCCTCGACACCCTGTTCGCGGCCGGCTCCCCGGCCGACCTGGAGCGGGGCCTGGAGCGGCTGCTGGCGGCCGGGCCGGCAACCGTGGTCTTCAGCGGCCGGCTGGGACCCGACCCCCACCGGGCCCTGGAGCTGCTGACGGGCGTGGTCGAGCGGGTGACCGGCGGGCGGGCAGGGTAGCCGGCGGCCGCCGGCGAGGATGCGATCGACTCAGACGTCATCGACGCCAGCGCGGGCCGGTCCGGCCGGCGGGGGAGAGAGAAGGTGAGCGACGAGGAGAGGCGGCTCGAGACGACGGCGCCGCACGGCCCGGGGAGCTGCGGCAGGGGCGGTGGGGCTGTGGGAGGCGATCTTCCCTTCCTTACTCCTTACTCCTTACTCCTTACTCCTTACTCCTTCGTGACTCCTTCGTGGGGCCGGGGACGTGGCCATCCTGCTGGTGGGCACCGCCGCCTTCGCGCTGGGCGCCACGCCCCTGGCCGTCCTCATCGCCTGGATCGTCTCCGGGCTCTGGATGATCGTGCCCACCGAGTTCTCGACCGAGGTCGTCAACGCCGGGAGCGACCACGCCTACTCGGCGCGGGGCCTGCGCGGGGGCGGCGGGGTGCTGGCGGTCTGGTCCTGGGCCGGTGAGAACCCGACCGGCCCCGCCTTCGCCGTGCTCGGGCTGAGCTCGTTCGTCTACCTGCTCGGCTCCGCGCTCTCCGGGCTGGGCTGGATCTGGGCCCCGATCTCGGTCGCGGTCCTGCTCTTCGGGGTGGTGCTCTCCTACCTGGGCATCCGGCCTTCCCTGGCCTCCACCATGTGGGCGGGCTTGGCCGAGGTCGCCGTCCTGATCGTGATCGTGGTCATCGACCTGGTGGCGGGGGCCCTGCTCGGACCCACCGAGGGGGCGCTCTGGCTGCTGACCATCTCCGGCATCTGCATCATCGCCGTGCCCATGGTCGCCAACACTGCCCTTGGCGTCTCCATGTGGCGGGCGGGCCGGTTCCGGTGGTTGCACGGCCTGGCCCCGTCGGCGGCCACCGTGCTCGGGGGCGTGGTCGTCTTCTCCAGCGTTTCCCCCTGCGGCCCCCATCGGCTCGGCGGTGCTGGTGGCGCTGGCCTGGCTCCTGGTCGGCCTCGGCGTGACCTCCTGGTACGCCCGACGCCACCCCGACCGGCTGCGGCCGGGGCTGAGGCCGGGGCCGGAGGACGCCCACCCTCACCGGCCTGGGTCGAAGGGCCGGGTGGGACGTCCGACCCGGTCGTGGCCGGGGCGAGGGGCAACCGGCCAGGGGGGCCCGGGGTCCTCCGGCTCCGGGCAGGCCTCGGGCTCGACCAGCCCCGCCTCCCGGAGCCGCCGGAGCACGACCCTCGGGCTCACCTGGAACTCGGTCGCCAGGCGCAGCACGGCCTCGGTCGTGACCCTGGCCGGGACCCGCGCCCGCAGTGCCTCGCGACCGACCAGCAGGCAGGCGGCGAAGGCGCTGGCCCGTCGCTGGTGGGCGTCGGGCCAGGGCCACTCCAGCTCCCGCTCCAGGTGGGGCCGATCGCCGTAGAGGTGGTGGGCGAGCAGGTGGGCGGTCGC
>DASRBU010000100.1:0-20612 GCA_035653475.1 Candidatus Dormiibacterota bacterium
CCAGGTCGCCCTGGCCCCGCCCGGGCGGGCGCGCGAGCTGGGGGGGACGGCGGGCATGGTCTGCCCCCACGCCCGGATCGAAATCGAGGAGGGGGAGATCGTGGTCGGCGGCCCCTGCCTGTCGCCAGGGTACGTCAACCCCGCCCTGAGGCCCGCCCCCGAGCAGGGACGGTTCCGGACCGGCGACCTGGGCCGGCTGCGCCCGGACGGCTGCCTGGAGGTGCTGGGCCGCCGCGACGACGTGATCATCACCGGAGGTGAGAACGTGCACCCGGAGGAGGTCGAGGCCGTGCTCCGGGCCCACCCGGCGGTGACCGACGCCGCGGTGGCGGGCCGGCCCGACCCGCTCTGGGGCGAGGTGGTGACGGCCTGGGTGGTGGCCGACGGCGCGGCCCCGGCCGAGCTGGAGGCGTGGTGCCGGGCCCGCCTGTCCCCCTCCAAGGTGCCCCGCCGCTGGCGCTTCGTCGACGGTCTCCCCCGCAGCGAGGGCGGCAAGCTCCTGCGTCGGGCGCTGGCCTGACCGCCACCAGGGCCGGCGCGGGCCTCAGCGCGAGTAGGGAAGCCAGACCGTGCCCGAGCGCCCGCCGCTCACCGCCCCGACCTGCACCCAGCACACGCCGCTGCAGGCCCCGCCGGGTAGCACCTCTCCCCTGCTCCCGGTGCCGGGCTGGCTCAGCACCCGGTCGGGCGCGCGCACCCGGAGGTCGATCGGGTCCGTGAACCCTGGCGCCCGCACCAGGTCCACGCACAGGGGCTGGCCGGGCCGGAGCCGGGGCGGCGGGCCGGCGGGGAGCAGGAGGAACGAGGCAACCACGGCCACCACCCGCCCCTGCTGGAGGTCGCCGACGATGGGATTGCCGGCGCCGTCCAGGGTCAAGCCCTGAGGCTCCCGGAACCCGGTGACCAGGTCCCGGGCGGCCCCGTCCGAGATCTGGACCAGCACCCCCCGCGAGATCCCGATCGCGTACTCAGCGCCGCCCGGGGCGGCGGCCACGTCGTCCACCAGCCCGATCCCGGAGGCCAGCAGCGTTCGGCCGCCGTCGGGAGCCACCCGCTCCACCCGGCCAGCGTCCTCGTCGGCGACCAGGACCGAGCCGTCGGGCAGAGGCCAGGCGCCGGTGGGGCGCCGGAAGCCGCCCACCGCCCGCTCCACCCGCCCGTCGGGGCCGACGAAGAGCAGCCGGCCCCGGGCGCTGTCGGGGACCAGCAACCGGCTACCGTCGCTCGCGATCCCATCCACCCCCTCGACCCCGGGCACGGGCTGGAGCTGGAGCACGGGCGTGACCGTGCCGTCGGCCGCGACCCTGACCACCCGATCGTGGAGCTGGTCGGCCGCGTACACGTCACCGCCGAGCCGGGCCAGGCCCTCCACCTCCGGCACCTGGCCGGGCAGCAGCCGCGGTCCCCCCCGATCGCCCAGGACCACGATCCGTCCGGCGCCGTACTCGCCCACCAGCACCAGACCTCCATCCCAGAGCAGGTCGTCGGGCCGGTCCAGCCCGGAGCCGAGCGTGACCAGGGGCAGCGGCGAGGTGAGCCCGGAGGCGGACGCCGGCGTCTGCGCCGGGGCGCAGGCCGCCGGGGTGGGGGTGCCGCGGACCGGGGGCGCCGGCGACGGGCGCCCGGCGCCGCCGGAGCAGGCCGTCAGGAGCGCCACCGCCAGGGCCGCGAGCATCGGTCGCACCAGGTGAGGTGTACCGCAACCGGCGGCGACGAGCGCGGCCCGGTTGGCACCCGTGGCCGCCGGAGCAATATATGTGCCTGGAGCCGATCCATGGACAGCGGGGGTCTCGATGCCATCGGTCACGGTCCCTCGGCCGCGCCGGGGACGACGGCGGGCCACGGCCGGGGCGGCCCCCGGGGCCGCGGTTCCAGGACACGGTGACAGCCGTCGAGGTAGAGGAGGTGCGGCGGTGCTCACGAAGATGGCCTTCTTCGGCCTGGGCTACCTGCTCGGCAGCCGAGCCGGACGGGAGCGATACGAGGAGATGGTGCGGGCGGCCAGGGACTTCCTGCAAGGAGAGGAGGTCTCCACCGCGGTCGGGTTCGTGCGTGGGATGCTGTGGATCCTGCGCCAACGGGGTCGAGGGCTGGAGCGCACGCAACCGTGAGGGGAGGGGCTCGCTGAGCCTTCGGGGCTGAGCCGGGACGGCCCCGGCGGCGGGGGCGGCGGCGACCGGCCCCCTCCCGGCCCTGGCGATGGAGCCCGGGCGCCCACCGCCGCTCACCGGCGGGTCCGGCGTGCTAGTCTGGGGACCTGCCCATGAGGGGGTGAGGATGTGGGCGCCTGAGCTGCCGGGGGGCGTGCTGGGCCGGTATCGGATCGAGGAACACCTGGGCACGGGGAGCGCCGGTGCCGTCTACCGGGCCCGGCGGATCCAGGACGACGAGGTGGTGGCGCTGCGGGTGCTGGACCCGGGTCTGACCCGGCGTCCCGGGTTCATGGCCCGCTTCGCCGACCAGGCCGCCGCCATCGCGGCGCTCGCGCACCCGCACATCCTGCCCGTGCACGAGCTGGGCACGCACGGGCACCTGAGCTATCTCAGCATGCGGCTGGTGGAGGGTGAGACCCTGCGCCGGCGCCTGGAGCGAGGCCCCCTCCCCCCCGACACCGCCCGGCGGGTCGCGAGCGCCATCGCCGACGCGCTGCACCGCGCCCACCAGGTCGGGGTGGTCCACCAGGATCTGAAGCCGGCCAACGTGTTCCTGGGCGGCGACGGCTCGGTCCTGGTGGCCGACTTCGGGCTGGCCCGGGTGCGCTACGGCTGCGCGACCGGTACCCCCGGCTACCTCGCCCCGGAGCAGGCCCAGGGCCTGGAGGTGGACCCCAGGACCGACGTGCACGCCCTGGCCCTGCTGGTCTACGAGATGCTCACCGGGGTCCCGGCCTACCGCGGCGACTCCCCCATCGACCTCGTCCTGGCCGCGGTCGAGCGGCCGGTACCCCCCGCCCGCTCGATCCGGCCGGACCTGCCCCCCGAGCTGGACGAGGTGCTCGCCCGAGCGCTGGCCAAGGACCCCGAACGGCGCCACCCGGGCGTCCTCGAGCTGCTCCAGGATCTGAGCCGAGTCCCGCTCGGCGTCGGCTCCCCTGCCGGCCCGCCGCCGGGCCCCGGCCTCTCCCCTCCGGGTGCGGAGGTCGCCGGCCGGGGGGACGACCTCGAGCCGGTGGGCGGGCCGGAGGCGTTGCCCGAAGCCATGTTCGCCCTCGACGGGCGCGGCCTCGTGACCCACTGGGACGAGCGGGCCGAGGCCCTGTTCGGATGGCCGCGGGAGCGGGTGATGGGGCTCGCCGCCTCGACCACCATCGTCGCCCACCGTCACCGAGAGCTGCTGGAGCGCACCCTCGCCGACCTGTGCCGGGAGGAAGGGCCAGGGACCGGCTCGGTCGAGCTGCTCGCCGTCCACCGGGACGGACACCGCTTCCCGATCGAGCTGCGGCTCCGGCGCCTCCGTCCCTCGAGCGGCGACTGCCGGTTGCTCGCCTCCTGCCAGGACCTCACCGAGCGCAAGGCGGCGGAACGTCTGAGCGCGATGCGCGAGGCGGTGGACGGCGTGCGGCTCGAGGACGACGACCCCGACGCCCTCCGACGAGTCGTGGCGGCCATCGGCGCCAGCCTGGACTGGCCGGTCGGGGTGCTCTGGCGGCCCGTCCACGGCCGTCTCCGCTGTGAGCAGTTCTGGCACGCGCCCGGCCTCGAGGTCGGCGAGCTGGAGGCGCTGACCAGGAAGGCGAGCCCGAGCAAGGACGGTTCGCTCCCCGGTCGCGCCTGGGCCCGGGGGGCGCCGGTCTGGTGCCAGGACCTGGCCCGGAGCGAGAGATCCGACCGGGAGCGGGCGGCGCTGCGCGCGGGCCTGCGCGCCGCCGGAGCCTTCCCCCTCGCCGAGCGCTCCCGGACGGTTGGGGTGCTGGAGTTCTTCGCCGCCGGACGGGCATCTCCCGACCCGAGCTGGCTCCAGGAGCTGACCGAGGTAGGGCGCCGGCTGGCCCCGACCCTGGCCCGGGGCCGACCCCGACCGCTCCCCCCACCCGCGGCCGAGGCCGCCCCGGCCGCCCCCGAGCGGCGGCGCTACCGCCTCGATCCCCGCCGGACCCGCCTCGGCTTCTCGTGCTCCTTCATGAGGTTCCTTATCGTGCACGGGCGTTTCAAGAACGCCCGGGGCTGGGTGGAGATCGAGGGCGACGACCTCTCGACCCTCCGGGCCGAGTGCAGGATCGAGACCGAATCGGTCGATACCGGCAGCGCGGATCGCGACCATCACCTGCGCTCGCGGGACTTCTTCGCCACGGACGTCTTCCCCGAGATGAGCTTCCGCAGCACCCGCGTCCAGGCCCGCGGGGAGGATCGGTACCGCGTCTTCGGAGAACTCACCATCCGGGACGTGACCCGGCCCATCGCGCTGGAGGCCCGGCTGGAGGATCGAACCCGCGAGCCCTCGGGCAAGGAGCGGGTGGTGGTGAGCGCCTCCGCGCTGGTCAACCGCCGGGACTGGTTCCTGGACTGGGAGGAGGCGTTGGAGGCCGGCCGCTGGATCGTGGGCGAAGAGGTGCAGCTGGAGCTGGAGCTGACGCTGGTCTCCGAGTCGGGTTGACATCACTTCCGCCGTTTTCCGATGTCGGATACTCTTAGCGTTGAGACAGCGTTGGGCGCCGAGGTTGAGAGTGGGAGGAAACCCTCGATGAAACTGGTGCTTTCGCTGGGCACTGACAGCCCACGTCCCGGCGGTCTGACGGGGCAGGTGGTGAAGCTCCTCCTGGCCGGCCTGCTGGTGGGACTGATGACCAACCGTTCCGACATCCGACGCTATCTGCGTATCCGGCGCATGTAGTCGGAGGAGCGGTCGCGGGCCGGCGGTGCCCGGCGAGGGGCGGCGCCGGCCGGTGCCCGGCCCCGGCCGGCGGTCGCGATCAGCAGATCCGGGGCAGGGGATCGCCGATCAGCATGTCGACCACCCGGGAGCCGCCGAAGGCGGTGTGCATGAAGACCATCCCCGGCGGCTCGGAGCGGATCTCGCCGAGGATGGCGGCCCGCTCCCCCAAGGGATGGGCCCGCAGCGCGGCCAGCGCCGCCTCGGCGTCGGCGGCCGCCACCACCGCCACCAGCTTGCCCTCGTTGGCCATGTACATGGGGTCGACGCCGAGGATCTCGGCCGCCCCGCGGACCTCGTCGCGGACGGGGACGGCGTCCTCCCGGATCGCTACCGCCACCCGGGCCTCCGTCGCCAGCTCGTTGAGCACGGTGGCCACGCCCCCCCGGGTGGCGTCGCGCATGAGGCGCACGTCGCCCGCCTCGAGCAGGGCCGCGCAGAGCTCGTGGAGGGGGGCGGTGTCCGACTCCAGGTCGGTCTCCAGCTGGAGGTCGCCCCGGGCCAGCATGATCGCGGTCCCGTGGTCGCCGACGGTGCCCGAGACCAGGACCGCGTCCCCGGGTCGGACCCGCTCGACCCCCAGGCGCCCGGGCTGGGCGACCAGACCCACCCCGGTGGTGTTGACGAAGAGCAGGTCGGCCTTGCCTCGGGGCACCACCTTGGTGTCGCCCGCCACCAGCTGGACCCCAGCCCTGGTCGCCGCCCGGGCCATCGACTCCACCACCCGGCGCAGGGTCTCGACCGGCAGCCCCTCCTCCAGGATGAACCCAGCGGTGACGTAGAGGGGCCGGGCTCCGGCCACGGCCAGGTCGTTGACGGTGCCGTTCACCGCCAGCTCGCCGATGTCCCCGCCGGGGAAGAAGAGGGGCGAGACCACGTAGCTGTCGGTGGTCACCGCCAGGGTCTTCCCCTCCAGGGCGGCCAGGGCGGCGTCGCCCGCGGGGTTGCCGAAGGCCGGTCGGAACAGCGCCTCCACCAGGGTGTGGGTGGCCTTGCCCCCCGCCCCATGGCTGGTGGTGATGGTCTCGTCCCGGAGCCTGGGCGCACGGCGGCGGATGGCCTCGATGCGCTCCAGCACCTCCTGCTCCGACCACTTGCCGATTCGAGACGGTTCGCTCGCAGGCATCTCCGCCGCTCCTACTGCAGGACCTGGAGCCGCGTGGCGGCGCGCGAGAAGCGACCGAAGTTGTAGTAGGCGGCGCAGGCCCCCTCCGACGAGACCATGCAGGTCCCGATTGGCGTCTCCGGCGTGCAGGCGGTGCCGAAGACCTTGCACTCCCAGGGCTTCAACACCCCCTTCAGGACCTCGCCGCACTGGCAGGCCTTGGGGTCTGCCACCCTCACCCCGGGCACCTCGAAGCGCAGCTCGGCGTCGAAGCGCGCGTACTCCTCGCGGATGGCCAGCGCCGAGAGCGAGATGAAGCCCAGTCCCCGCCACTCGAAGTGGGGGCGCAGCTTGAAGACCTTGCGGATCGCCTCCAGGGCGCTGGGGTTGCCCTCGGTCCGAACGATCCGGGTGTACTGGTTCTCCACCTCGCACCGGCCCTCGAGCACCTGACGGATGACCATGTAGACCGACTGTAGGATGTCCAGGGGCTCGAAGCCCGAGACCACCACCGGCTTCCCGTAGCGCCGGGCCACGAACTCGTAGGGCCGGGTCCCGATCACGGTGCTCACGTGCCCGGGCCCGAGGAAACCGTCCAGGCGCAGGTCGGGCGAGTCGAGGATGGCCTTGATGGGCGGGATGATCATGACGTGGTTGCAGAAGACCGAGAAGTTCTGGACGCCATCCTCGGCGGCGCGGAGCAAGGTGAGGGCGGTCGAGGGGGCCGTGGTCTCGAAGCCGATGGCGTAGAAGACCACCTCACGCTCGGGGTGCTCCCGGGCGATCTTGAGCGCGTCCAGAGGGGAGTAGACCATGCGCACGTCGGCGCCCTGGGCCTTGGCGTCGAGCAAGGAGCCGGAGCTGCCCGGCACCCGCATCATGTCCCCGAAGCAGGTGAAGATCACGCCCGGGGTCCTGGCCACGGCGATGCCGTCGTCGACGCGACCCATGGGGATGACGCAGACCGGGCAGCCGGGGCCGTGGACCAGCTCCACGTCGGGTGGCAGCAGGTCCTCGATCCCGTACTTGTAGATGGCGTGGGTGTGGCCGCCGCAGACCTCCATGATCTTCCACCGCTTGCCAGCCGCCTCCCGGGCGATGCGCTTGGCCAGGGCCAGGGCGACATCCCGGTTCCTGAACTCGTCGACGAACTTCATCCGGCCTCCTCCAGTCCGCGAACCAGGGCGTGGGAGATGGTGGCCTGAGCCTCCTGGATGCGCGGGATGTAGGTGCTGTCCACGATCAGGAGGTGGTCCACGTACTCGGCGTCCTTCCAGCCCCCGCCGCTGTAGCCGACCAGGCCGACGGTCAGCATCCCCTGGGCCTTCGCCTGCTCGAAGGCCCGGGTGGCGTTGCGGGAGCGACCCGAGGTGGAGATGCCGATGGCCACGTCGCCCGGCCGGCCCAGCGCGATCACCTGGCGGGCGAAGACCTCGTCGAAGCCGATGTCGTTGCCGATGGCGGTGATCACGGCCGGCTCGCCGGCCAGGTCGAGGGCGGGTACCCCGATCGCCTGCAGGTCGGCGGCCAGGTCGGCCGAGTCGGTGGCCGAGCCGCCGTTGCCGAAGGCCAGCACCTTGCCTCCCGCCCGCACCCGCTGTCGCAACGACTCCAGGGCCCGCTCCACCGTGGCCAGGTCGGTTGCCCGCCGCAGGCCGGCGACCTCCTCCCACTTCACCTGCACCGATCGGGCGACGTCGGCCAGAACCTGGGGGACGTCCACCCGCTCGTTGGTGAGGAAGGGATAGAACTCCTGGGAGAACTGGTCGATCGGCTTCACCTTCTCCAGGGCGACCTTGCCGTGCACCAACACGAGCTCGCCCGGCGCCACCGGCTGGACCAGGCTCAGGTCGCAGTCCTCCTCCCCCTGGGCGGTGCGAACCCATCCCTGCCGACCCTGGACCCTCACCACCGCCGCCGGCAGGGCGACGTCGCCGCAGGTGAGGCACATCTCCTCGGTGCAGCCGGCCTCCTGGAGCAGGCCCTCGTGCTCGAAGAAGACGTGCACCAGCTCCCACAGCTCGTGGTAGGCGGTCTCCTGGACCTCCTGCGCGACCAGGGGATCTCCCGCCCCCACGGCGAAGGCGTGCTCGGCGTCGCAGGTGCCGCGATCGCCGAAGGCCACCTGCAACCCGGAGGGCAGCTCGTCCAGATCGTGACCGGTGATGCCCATGCGGATGTCGTCGGGTCCGGCCAGGAGGTCGAGCTGGCCCGCCTCGCGGACGGAGACGGCCGGCAAGGCGCGCTTGCCCACCAGCACCGGGTGGATGAACTCGACCGCGTTGTGCTGGGCGTCGCTGAAGGTCGCGCCGGGCAGGGCGTAGATGACCAGCTTGCCCCCCCGGTGGAAGCGCTGGGCCATGCCCCAGCAGGCGGTCGCCAGCTCCGAGGCGCGGGACTCGAAGAACCTGGCGCCCGCCTCCAGGACGGCGTCGTAGTGTCGGCGGATCGAGGTCGTCACCGGCATCGCAGCGCCACCCAGGCCTGCCCCAGGGCGAGGCCGCCGTCGTTGGCCGGCACCCGCTGGTTGGCGTAGGGCTCGAGGCCCGCGGCCCGCAGACCGGCCCAGCAGGACTCGAGCAGGCGGCGGTTCTGGAAGCAGCCGCCGGAGAGGGCCACCCGGCCTACCCCCGCCCGCCGGCAGGCGGCGACCACCGCCCGCGCCACCGAGTTGTGGAAGACGGCGGCCAGCCGGCTCGCCGGCTCACCCCGCCGGTGGCGGCGGGCCAGCTCGGCGAACAGCCGCCGGTTCTCCTCCAGCTCCACCTCGATCACCTCGTCGACCTCCGGCTCGCTGGCCGCCTCCAGCAGGGCGGCCGCCTCGCCCTCGTAGCTCGAGACCTGACAGACCCCCAGCAGGCTCGCCACCGCATCGAAGAACCGCCCCATGGACGAGGTCCAGGGCACCCGCCCGCTCCCCGCCAGACGGCGGACCAGCTCGAACCTCCGCCCCTCCACCCCCGGCGGGGGCCGGTCGAGCCCGTAGGCCGCCGCCATCCGCCATCCCTCACGAGCGCAGCGGTCGCCCCCCGGCAACGGCACCGGCGCCAGGTGGGCCAGGCGTCGGTAGGAGGCCCCCTCCAGGAGCAGCACCTCGCCCCCCCAGACGGTGCCGTCCGGGCCCAGGCCGACCCCGTCCAGGGCCACTCCCACCACGGGCGGCTCCAGCCCCTGCTCGGCGAGCACGCTGGCCAGGTGGGCGTGGTGGTGCTGGACCCGCACCGGCTCCCCCAGCCGCTCGGCGATCCGGGTGGAGGCGTAGTCGGGGTGCAGGTCGCAGGCCACCCGCTGGGGCTCGACCGAGAACAGCCGCCGATAGCGCTCCAGCTGCTCCTCGAAGGCCTGGACGGTGAGCAGATCGTCCAGGTCCCCCACGTGGGGGCCGACGAAGGCCCGTCCGTCCCGGGCCACGGTGAAGGCCGCCTTGAGGTGGGCGCCGGTGGCCACCACCGGCGGCCCGGGCGGGACGGCGATCGGCTCCGGGGCCAGGCCGCGGGCGCGACGCACGACCCGGGCCGCCCCGGCCACCACCTGCACCACCGAGTCGTCGTAACGGGCGGCGATGGGGCGGTCGTGGACCAGGAAGCGGTCGGCGATGCCCCGGAGCCGGGCCCGCGCCTCCTCGTCGTCGCAGCAGATCGGCTCCTCGGAGAGGTTGCCGCTGGTCATCACCAGCGGCCCCGCGAACCCGTCCAGGAGCAGATGATGGAGCGGGGTGTAGGGCAGCATCACCCCCAGCTGGCGCAGCCCGGGGACGATCGAGGCGGCGAGCCCCCCGCGATAGTCCAGCAGCACGATGGGGTGGGCCGGCCCTCGCAGCGTCTCCCACTCCAGGGGGGACACCCGGCAGTACCGCTCCGGATCGGTCAGCATCACGGCCAGGGGCTTGCTGGGCCGGTGCTTGCGCTCGCGCAGCCGTCGCACCGCGGCCTCGTTCCTGGCGTCGCAGGCCAGCTGGTAGCCGCCCAGGCCCTTCACCGCCACCACCAGCCCCCGGCGCAGCGCCTCCACCGCCGCCTCCAGCGGCCGGTCGACGGCCAGTGCGCCGTCCTCGTCCCACAGGACCAGCCGGGGACCACAGTCCCAGCAGGCGTTGGGCTGGGCGTGGAAGCGCCGGTCGGCCGGGTCCTCGTACTCGCGCCGGCAGTCCTCGCACATGACGAAGCGGCGCATGGTGGTCCGGGGCCGGTCGTAGGGGAGGGACTCGATCACGGTGAAGCGCGGGCCACAGTTGGTGCAGTTGATGAAGGGGTAGCGGTAGCGGCGGTCGGCGGGGTCGAACAGCTCGCGCCGGCAGTCCTCGCAGGTGGCGGCGTCCGGGGAGACCGACTGGAAGTCGCCCGGCCGGGGCTGGCTGGCCACGATCACGAACTCCCGCTCACCCCGCGGCCTCAGGGGTCGGGCCGCGACCTCCTCGATCCGGGCCAGCGGCGGCGCCTCCTCACGCAGCTCGGCGAGGAAGGCCCGCAGGCCCTCCGGCTCCCCCTCCACCTCGATCTCCACCGGCCCGGTCGAGTTGCGCACGAACCCGGCCAGATGGTGGCGCCGGGCCAGCCGGTAGACGAAGGGCCGGAACCCGACCCCCTGGACGATCCCCCGAACCGTCACCGCGTAGCGCCGGTGCATGCCTCCTCCACCGGCGTCCGACCCCGAGCCAGGGACGGCATCAGGAGAGGCGCCGCCTGGCCCGCACCAGGTCGGAGGCCAGGCCCAGGCCCTGCCGGGCACCCAGCTGGGCCATGTTCAGCGCCACCCCGGCCGCCAGCCGGGCCTCGTCGCGCTCCGCCACCCAGCGGGCCAGACGCGCGATCTGATCCCAGCGCTCCCGTCCGGCCCGGGTGCCGAGCAGATATCCCACGGTGAAGATCGCCAGCTTGCCGATCATCGCTCGATTCGCCTCCGGCCCAGGTCCCGATCACATCTCCCGCAGCTGGAGGTAACGCCGCAGGTCGGAGGCGTTCACCGCCGCCAGCACCGCCACCCCGACCAGCCCCAGCAGGAGCAACCGTCCCAGAGAGAAGCCGCCCGATCCGATCGTCACCCGCATCTCGATCCTCCTCGTGGCAACCCGGTCAGTCGATGCTCGACGCCTTGATCTGCTCGACCTCGTCCAGGTACGCCTGGCCGAGGCTCTCCAGCACCCGCTGCGTCTCCAACGCCTCTTGCTCGTCGATCCTGGTCAGGGCGAAGCCGACGTGGATGAGGACGTAGTCGCCCGGCCTCGGCCGCTCGTCGCCGGTGAGGAGGCCGATGCTCACGTTCCGGCGCACCCCGGCCACCTCCACCTTGGCGATCTGCCGCTCCTCGTCCACCAGCTCGAGAACCCTGCCGGGCACGGCCAGGCACATCTCACTCCTCCTTCGGCTTCGATCGTTCGAGGGTGGGGTTGCGCAACAGCGTCCCGCCCTCCAGCTCGACCTCCTCCACGATCAGCTCATCGCCGGCCACCACCTCCACGTCGCTCGACCCGCAACCGGGGCAGAGGGGCAGGTCCCCGGGCTCGGCCTCGTGGCCGCAGCCGCGACACCGGATCCGGGCCGGCACCTCGTCCAGCTCCACGGCCGCGGCCCCGGCCGGGGTCGCCTCTCCCACCAGCCGCCAGGCCTGCTCGAAGCTCTCGGGCCAGACCCGCAAGAGCCTGCCCACCCGCACCCGGACCCGGCGGACGGCCCGGCCGTCGGCCGCCTCCAGGACCACCCCCAGCACGCCCTCGCAGAGGCCGATCTCATGCATCGGCTCGCGCCCCCAGCTCACCGAGCAGCCGCTCGACCGTCCTCACCGCCTCGTCCACCGCCGCCGTCACCGGCGGGCTCAGCCCCATCGCACCCTCCTCGCCGCCCAGGCTCGCCGGCTCGCAACCGACCACGAGCAGCCGCGGAGGCCGCCCCCCCAGCTCGCGCACCAGGGCGAGGACCCGGTCCGGGCCCATGGCGTGCCCGTCCGGGCTCGACAGCGCGGGCAGCGCCTCCAGGTCGGGCTCGAGCACGCAGACGGTGCCGGGCGGCTCGCCCCTCGGCAGCGCGTCCACCAGCACCGCGTACTCGTAGCCGTCCAGGAGGGCGTAGGCGAGATCGTAGCCCCGGATGCCGAAGTCGACCACCTCGACCCCGGCCGGGAGCGGGCGCTCCGAGAGCCGGTGCACGACCTCGACCCCGAAGCCGTCGTCGCCCCAAAAGACGTTGCCGACGCCCGCGACCAGGATCTTCATCGGATCGGCTCCACCTCCTCTGGGCGGAAGAAGAAGCGGTGCCCCGGCTGGCGCAGGAGACCCAGGTCGCGCCCGGGGTCGTCCTCCAGCACCACCGCCAGGTGCACGGCGTCGTCGTAGTCACGCTCGATGGCCTCGATCAGGCCCACCCGCCCCTCCAGCTCGAGGTCGAGGATGTCGGCTCTCCCCCGGGGATGGAGGCGGACCCGATCGCCGACCCGCAGCTCGCCCTCGCCCAGCGGCAGCCGCTCCAGGGGGCGGGTCTGGCCCCAGGGGTCCCAGCGAGGGTCGAGGTCGCTCATCGCTCCCAGCCCCTGCGGATCCGCCGCTCTCGGATCGCGCCGTGGAGGCGCATCAGCTCCGCCGGCGTCAGCGACTCGGTCCGCTCGAGCAGGCGTCGGGCCCGTTCGTCCCCCCGCCGCAGCTCCGCTTTCTCCGCCTCGCTCAGCCCGAGGATGCGCAAGGTGAGCAGCTCGTCGATCTCGGTGGCATCGAAGAGGTCGCCCGGGCTCTCTTCCGCCACCCGGGGATAGTCCTCGAGGATGATGGGCGAGAGCAGCAGGCAGTCCCCCGTCCCGGGCTCCCCGACCAGGACCGGCCACCATCCCCGCTGCCGGAGGCCCTCCGCAGCCGCGCGCAGCTCGGGGGGAGGGTCGGCGCAGGACACGAACTCGCCCGACGCCACCCGAAGCACGGCGTGGGCCGAGGCCAGGGACCACGCCATCACCCGGTCGCGGCTGAGGCTCCCGGGATCCCCCAGCCGGGTGGTGTTGCTCACCCCGACCCGCAGCACGGCGCAGCCCGCGACCGGCAGCGGCCGGGCCTCCACCTCCACCGTTCCCTGGAGAGGACGCCACTCCCGCCGCACGCCCTCTTCCTCGAGGACGGCCGCGGGGACGTCGATGGGCAGCTCGACCGGGCTCCGGAGCAGCTCCGCCAGCCCCAGGTCCCAGGGCCCCGCCGTTCGCTCGCTGGCCTCCTGCCAGCTCCCCTCGGCCCCCCTCCGCTCCAGCGGGTGGAGGAAGCGGACGCTCACCTGGAGACGACAGCCGGCTGCGTGGCGGAGCAGGCAGCCGGCCTCGAGGCGCCAGGGCTCGGTGCCTCCCGTGGCCTCGCTCCAGGCCCGGGGGTGGACCACGCCGAAGGTCCAACGAACCCGGTTCTTCACCGCCGAGGGCCGGTACGGATAGAGGAGGTAGCCCTCGTAGAGCACCGCGTCGGCGACCGCGTCCACGATCTGACGAGCCGAACTCACGGCCGTCCCGCCTCCGTCCGGGACTCCAGCAGCGACTCCAGCGCCGCCTCCCAGGTGGGGAGCGTGGCCCTCGCCTTGTAGGCGGCCAGGCGGTCGAAGACGTCCTTGCGCAGGCAGAGCCAGGCGGTGTTGGGGTAGTAGAGCTCCACCACCCGCCTCCAGGTCGCCACCGGCAGCGAGAAGCTCGCCTCCTGGCTCCAGGGGACGCGCTCCACCTGCAGCCGGCCCCCCTCGTCGCTGAAGAAGACCGAGCCCGAGAACAGGAGCACCAGCGGCACCACACCCTCCTCCAGGGAGTCGAAGTAGCGCGTGGCCTGGACGTTGAAGTCGAACGTGCAGGGCAGGTGGAGGTCGACCACCGTCTCCCCCTGGAAGGGAGGCACCGAGACGCTGGCGTGGGTCCAGAGCAGGCTCCGCAGCGTCTGCGCCCAGCGCTCGGGTTCCCCGAACAGCTCGAGCAGACGTTCCCGCTCGGCGGGGCGGTAGCGACGACGCTGGGCCTCGATCCTGACCTGACAGTCCAGGGCGACGGCCTGCACCGGCGTCCGGTCGGCGCACGCCACCCGCAGCTTCAGGGCCAGGGTCGGGGTCGCGCAGTAGGGCAGGGGCTCGGCCCCTTCCACCCCGAAGCTCAGCTCAGGCATCCCCGCACCTCGACGTGACGGCCTGGCGGCGCAGCTCGGCGAAGAACTGCTCGACCGACCGCCAGAGCTCGGACCCCCCGGAGAGGCCCCTCCATCCCGCCCGGATCAGCCCCACCAGCTCGTAGCAGCGGTCGATGGGGGCGAGGAAGTGGTCGCGCGCCCGGCCCACCCGGTTGACCAGCAGGGCCTCGACCTCCGGCTCCATCCGCCTCAAGATCGGGTTCCTGGCCTCGAGTTCCCGCCATGCCTCCAGCTCCAGCGACGACTCGGTGGCGCCGGCCGGGCTGGGGTACCGGGCCACCACCCGGGAGCCGTCGGTCGGCCCCTCCTCCCGGATGAAGAAGACCATCCCCACCGGCACCAGCAGCCCCTCCCACAGCTCCTGGGGCAGCTCGAACCCCTCCAGGTAGCGCACCTGCTCCGGGACGGCCCGGTACCGTTGCCGGGCCTCGCCGGCGAAGAGGACGGCGCAGGGGTCGCAGGCACAGACCAGCCGCCGCTGGGGGACCTCCCAGAGGTGACGATGGCGCCGCGCCAGGGGCGTGGCGCAGAGGTCGCAGCTCTCCCGGGGCGGGCGCGGCGGGACCCGCCGGCGCAGCGCCGCCAGCGGCGAGGCGTTCACGGCGCTCCCACCGGCAGGGCGACCCGGACCGTGCCCTCGCTCAACAGTGGCACCGGCTCCAGGGAGCAGCTACCGTCCGGGCAGCGGCCCGCCCGCTGCACGTCGAAACGGCGATCGCAGTCGGGGCAGACCAGCTCGGCGCCCTCCAGCACGGCCTCCTCCAGCGACGCCCCGCAACCGGGACAGCGGTCGCGGTAGGCGTACCAGCCGCCGGGGAGGCGGCAGAAGAGCACCCTGATCCCCGCCACCTCCCTCACCGTGGGACCGCCGGAGGGGCCGTCCTCGTCCAGGCCGGGGACCTCCTGCCACTCCGGGCGCAGCTGGCTCAGGGGCACGAAGCCCGGCGGAGGCGACTCGGGCGTGAGCCCCTCCACTTGGATGCCGGTCACGTCCGGTGCCAGCTCCTGGATGGCCTGCTCGATCGCGTACCGCAGGGTGAGACCGGAGGAGGGGCATCCGTGGCAACTGCCCTCCAGGCGCAACCGAACCACCCCCTCCTCCAGCCCCAGCAGCTGCACGCTTCCGCCGTGTGAGCCCAGGTACGGCCTCACCCGGTCCAGCGCCTGGGCCACCCGCTGCGCCAGGGGCACGGGGTGGAGGCCGTGCAGGAGCAGCAGGCCGGCGATCGCCGGATCGCCGGCCAGCTCCTCCAGGAGGCCGCAGTCGCCCCGCTCCTCGATCAGCCCCACCAGACGGGCCAGCGCCTCGCCGTGCACGGCGAGCACGGCCCGCACCGCCTCGGCGGCGGTTCGCCTCGCCTCGCCGTCGGGCAGCGCCTCCAGCGCCGCGACCAGCGCCTCGGCCTCCCCGAGCCGGCGCTCAAACCCCCGGTCACGCACCGGCGAGGGCACGCGCGCCAGCCCCCTACTGGTGCCCGAACATGGGCACGTGCCGCTGCTCGAGCACCCGTCCCGGACCCAGGTACATGTGGACGCCACAGGGCAGGCAGGGGTCGAAGCTGCGCACCGCCCTCATGATGTCGATGCCCTTGAAGTCGTCGGGCCCGTTCTCCTCGAAGATGGGCGTGTTCTGGACCGAGTCCTCGTACGGCCCCGGCGTGCCGTAGAGGTCGCGGACGCTGCCGTTCCAGGGCGTGGGCGGGTAGGGGTGGTAGTTGGCGATCTTCTTGTCGCGGATCACCAGGTGATGGGAGAGAACGCCCCGAACCGCCTCGTGGAAGCCGCAGCCGATGGCCTCGTCCGGGACCTCGAAGGGGGTGAACGTGCGGGTCCTGCCGGCGTGCAGCTCTTTCAGCGCCTGCTCCACGAAGTAGTAGGCGCAGGCGGCAGCGTAGGCCTGGAAGTAGGTGCGGGCCCGGTCCCGCTCGATGGCGTTGCTCCAGCGCGGGACCTTCCACTCCAGCTCGACCTCGGGCTTGGTCGCGGTCTTGGGCAGGAAGATCCTGACGCTGTTGCCGGTCGCCTTGACGTAGCCGATGTCCACCAGGCCGGCCAGGGCGGTGGCCCATAGCCTGGCCAGCGCCCCACCCCCCGTGTCCAGGGCGAGGTGCTCGCCCTGATACAGCCAGCGCGGCGACATCGTCCAGGAGTATTTCCCTCCCGGACGCATGTCCCGTTTCTGGGGACGCGGGATCGTGGTCTGGTTCCAGGGATGACGCTTGTCCACCGGGTTGCCCAGGGGGTCGCGGCTGACGAAGGTCTCCTCGCCCTCCCAGTCGTCGTAGTAGGAGCTGCCGAGCAGGATGCGGATGTTGAGGTTGATGTCGACCAGGTCGGTGGTGACGAGCCTGTCGTCCACGACCACGCCCGGTGTGACGAACATGGCCCGTCCCCACTTGGTCATGTTCTCGTAGCGGTAGTCGCAGACCTCGGGGTCGTTGAAGGAGCCCCAGCAGCCGACCAGGGTGCGCCGGTAGCCGACCCGCTCGTAGCCGGGGAGGGCCTGGTAGAAGAAGTCGAAGACGTCGTCGTGCAGCGGCACGCACTTCTTCATGAACTCGGCGTACCGGGAGAGCCGGATCAGGTAGTCGGTGAAGAGCTGTACCGTGGGCACCGTCCCGACCCCTCCCGGGTAGAGGGTCGAGGGGTGCACGTGACGGCCCTCCATCAGGCAGAACATCTCCCGGGTGTACCGGCTGACGTGCAGCGTCTCCCGGTAGAACTCCCCCTCGAAGGGGTTCAGCGCGTGCATGATGTCGGCGATCGTCCGATAGCCATGCTCGGCGGCATGCGGGGCCTCGGTCGCCTTCGCCTTCTCCCAGACGCTGGGATTGGTCTCCCGGACCATCTTCTCGCAGAAGTCAACCATGAGCAGGTTGTCCTGGAAGATGTTGTGGTCGAACATGTACTCGGCGGCCTCGCCCAGGTTGACGATCCACTCGGCGATGGCCGGCGGCCGGATGCCGTAGGCCATGTTCTGCGCATAGCAGGAGCAGGTGGCGTGATTGTCACCGCAGATCCCGCAGATGCGGCTGGTGATGAAATGGGCATCCCGGGGGTCCTTGCCCTTCATGAAGATGCTGTAGCCGCGGAAGATCGAGGAGGTGCTGTAGCACTCCGCCACCTCCCGGTTCTTGAAGTCGATCTTGGTGTAGATGCCCAGGCTGCCGACGATCCGGGTGATCGGATCCCAGGACATCTCCACCAGGGTTCGCTCTTCCTTCTCGGCCGGTGGCCTCTCGACTGTCGCCATGTTCTTCTTCTTCTCCCTGTTCTCGCTCCGCCCTCGAACCGCGCTCAGCAGCGCTCGGAGGGGTGCCGTCAGTAGCTCCTCGGGCGATACCCGGAGGTCAGCTGCGGACCCCGGTGACGCCAGCGGGGCTCCTTGTTCACCGTGTCGTTGGGCAGGTTCCTCAGCGTCCGGATCAGCCCTCCGTAGAGGCTGGAGAACCCCGACGAGAGCTTGCCGCCGGGGGGCTCGTCCATGAAGGGCATGAACTTGTCGGGGAAGCCGGGCATGGTGCAGCCGATGCAGATGCCGCCCACGTTGGGGCAGCCGCCCAGACCGGCCATCCAGCCCCGCTTGGGCACGTTGCAGTTCACCACCGGTCCCCAGCAGCCCAGCTTGACCAGGCACTGAGGGGAGCCGTACTCGGTGGCGAACTGGCCCTGCTCGTAGAACCCGGCCCGGTCGCAGCCCTCGTGCACGGTGTGGCCGAAGAGCCAGGTCGGCCGCAGCTGGTCGTCGAGCGGGATCATCGGCGCCAGCCCCGCCACCTGGTAGAGCAGGTAGAGGAGCGTCTCCATGAAGTTGTCGGGTTGGACCGGGCAGCCGGGGACGTTGACGATGGGGATGCCGGCCTTCGACCGCCAGTTCCAGCCCAGGTAGTCGGCCAGGCCCATGGCCCCGGTCGGGTTGCCCTGCATGGCGTGGATGCCGCCGTAGGTGGCGCAGGTCCCCGCCGCCACCACGGCGGTGGCCTTGGGCGCCAGCCGGTCCAGCCACTGGGGGATGGTGATGGGCTCCCCGGTCACGGGATCGTTGCCCTGGGCCGCCCAGTAGCCCTCGGCCTTGATCTCCTCGTTAGGGATCGATCCCTCCATCACCAGCACGAACGGCTCCAGCTCGCCCCGCGCCGCCCTGTGCCAGTAGCTCATCAGCTCCTCGCCCACCTCGTAGGCGAGGACGCAGTTGTAGAGATGGACCTTGGGAAGACCCGGGATCGCCCCGAGCAGCACCTCCTCGATGCTGGGTTGGGTGGCGGCGGTGACCGCCACCGAGTCGCCGTCGCACCCCAGGCCGCCGGTGATCCAGACGACGTGCACGTCCGAGACGGCCGGCTGACGCTGGGGCTTGGATTCAACGGGTGCCTCGGCCATCAGCAATCTCCTCTTTGTACCTCTTCCTCGGTCCGGTCCTCGGTCGGCCCGGCAAACCGGGGCATGGTCCCGAGCCCGTGTCTACCGTGACACCAGGGGTCAGCCAGGGGCAAGACTGACTTTCCCACCTATATGCCGAGCGCACAGACGCGCTCCCGGCGCCCCCGGCCGGGGCATCGCCAAGGGCGGACGGCGGCCGCCCCCGGGGCGCGGCCTCAGACCGTGCCCGGGCTCGTCCAGGGCCGTCGCACCAGGGTGACCACCAGCTCCAGGCGCACCTCGTTGCCCACGATCCAGCGCCCGGCCTGGAGCGCCTTCTCCCAGTCCAGGAACCACTCCGAGCGGTCGATCACGGTGAGCGCCGTGAGCGTGACCCGCTCGGTTCCCGAGGCGTCGATGTCGTGGTCCTCGAGCCGCACGTCGAGACGGAGGGGGCGGGTCACGGCCCGGATCGTGAGCTCTCCGGAGACGCGGAACCGCTCGTCGCCGAGGGACTCGACGCCGGTGCTCCGGTACCGCATGTCCGGGTAGCGGTCGGCGTCGAAGAAGTCGGCCGAGCAGAGGTGGTAGTCACGGTCGAGGCTGCCGGTGTCGACGCTCGCCGTCTTGATCGTGCACTCCGCCCGAGCCGTGGTCGGGTCGTCCCCCTCCAGCTCGACCCAGCCGCTGAAATCCCTGAACCTCCCGTGCACGGTGAGGAACTTCATGAAGGCGCAGGAGAAGCCGAGGTGGCTGTTCCTGGGGTCGATCCGGTAGCGCAGTCGCGGCCTCCGGGCGGCCGGCGCCCGATGCGCCAGCCCTCCCAGACGCCGGGCGACGGCCTCGACCTCGTCCAGGGCCTCGGGGCCGGGCAACCCCGAGGTCGAGCTCAGGCACTCCAGCACCCCGATCGTCTCCGCACCCTCGCGAACCGGCAAGGCGACCGCGCTCCGCAACCCGAGCCGGGCCGCGGCCCGCTCTCGGGCCGTGTCCGCGGTCCGCTCCAGGTCGGAGCACCAGATCCGCTCGCCCCTCGCCCAGCACCGGCCCACCACGCCCTCCCCGACGGTGCAGGGGTCGGCGTACAGCGCCTCCAGCTCGGCCGCGGAGAGCCAGGGCCGAGCCCAGTAGGCTCGACACCGCAATCGGTCCCGCTCGCCGGACCGCAGCCAGAGCGCCCCTGCCGTCCAGCCCAGGCTCCCGCAGACCGCCTCCAGCACCGCCGGAACCACCTCCCCGGGCGCCTCCGCCATCGCCTCGTCCACCGCCTCACGCATGGCCAGCAGCAGCTCCGCCTCCCGGGAGGCGGAGACATCGTGGCAGAAGGCCACCAGGCACGGGTCCCCGTCGCGCGGCCGGAGGCGCGAGAGCGAGACCTCGATCGTGATCTGCCGCCCGTCGCGGCGGAGGGCGACGATCTCGGCCGGCCGGCTCATCGTCGCCGGGGCGGGCTCGGCCAGGTGCGCGGCCAGGATGCGCTCGAACAGTTCGCGGTGGCGGGGGCTGATCAGGGTGGGGAGCAGCGGGCTGCCCACCAGGCGCTCCCGCGGCCAGCCGAACATGGACTCGGCCCGGCGGTTGCACTGCCGGATCCGCCCCTCGGCGTCGATCGCCAGCACGGCGTCGGGCGAGGTCTCCAGCAGCACCGGCAGCCGGTCGTCGGGTCGGCCTCGCCCCACCGGACCGGGCAGCAGCCACTCCAGCCGCTGCCGGAGCTCGAGCATGGTCTGCGGGCGCTGCCCGGGGTCCTGGGCGAGCGCGCTGCGGAGCAGCCGGCCGAGGTCCTCCGGCAGCCGGAGACCCTCCCCGTCGAGCCCCTCCGGTCCCCCCCGGGCGGCGGGGAACGAGGGCTCGGCGACCCGGGACCCGGCCATCATGGTCAGGAGCAGCCGTCCCAGCGCGTAGACGTCGGCACGCCGATCCGCCTCCCGGCCCAGCGCCTGCTCGGGCGCCAGGTAGGGAGACGAGCCGATGGGAAGGCCGAAGCGCCACGGAGCCAGGCCGAAGTCCGCCACCAGCACCGACCCGTCGCTGTCGAAGAGGAGGTTGCTCGGCTTCAGGTTCTGGTGGATCACCCCCGCCTCGTGGGCGTGGTGCAGGGCATCGGCCAGGTCGCGAGCGACGCGCACCGCCTCCTCGGGGGCGAAGACG
>DASRBU010000101.1:0-14000 GCA_035653475.1 Candidatus Dormiibacterota bacterium
CCTGGCCGAGGAGTTCGCCCAGGACGCGCTGGTCGCCGCCCTGGAGCGGTGGCCGGAGTCGGGCGTCCCCGACCGTCCGGGCGCCTGGCTGATGACCATCGCCAGGCGTCGCGCCATCGATCACTGGCGGCGGCGGGAGCGGCTGGACCGCAAGCTGGAGCGATTGGGCCGCGACGCCGCCGGGGAGGAGGCGGCGGCGCCCGACTTCGACGCCGCCCTCGAGGAGGCCGAGATCGGTGACGACCTGCTCCGGCTGATGTTCACCGCCTGCCATCCGGTGCTGCCCACTCAGGCCCGGGTCGCGCTCACGCTGCGGGTCCTGGGCGGGCTGCGCACCGACGAGATCGCGCGCGCCTTCCTGGTGCCGGAGCCGACCGTCGCCCAGCGCATCGTGCGCGCCAAGCGGACGCTGGCCGAGGCGCGCGTCCCCTTCGAGGTGCCCCGTGGGCAGGAGCTGGCCGTCCGTCTCGCCTCGGTGCTGGAGGTGATCTACCTGATCTTCAACGAGGGCTACGCTGCCACCGCCGGCGACGACTGGGTGCGGCCGGCGCTGTGCGAGGACGCGCTCCGCCTGGGCCGGGTGCTGGCCGAGCTGATGCCTGAGGAGCCGGAGGTCCATGGCCTGGTGGCGCTGATGGAGATCCAGGCCTCGCGCCTGCGGGCCCGGGTCGGGCCGGGCGGCGAGCCGGTCCTGCTGCTCGACCAGGACCGGAGCCGCTGGGATCGGCTCCTCATCCGCCGGGGGCTGGCCGCGCTGGAGCGGGCGGAGCGGCTGGGCCGGCCGTCAGGTCCGTACACGCTCCAGGCCGCGATCGCGGCCTGCCACGCCCGCGCCGGCACCGCCGAGGAGACGGACTGGCCCCGGATCGCCGCCCTCTACGCGACGCTCGCCCGGGTGGCGCCCTCGCCGGTGGTGGAGCTGAACCGGGCGGTGGCGGTGGGGATGGCGTACGGGCCCCGGGCGGGACTGGAGGTGACGGACGCCCTCACCTCGGAGCCGGCGCTGCGCGCCTATCATCTCCTGCCCAGCGTGCGGGGCCACTTCCTGGCCGAGCTGGGCCGGGACCGGGAGGCCGCGGCCGAGTACGAGCGTGCCGCCGCCCTGGCCCGCAACCGGCGGGAGCGGGCGCTGCTCCTGGAGCGGGCGGCCGAGGCCCGGGCCCGCGCCGGGTGAGCCCGAGGTCCGGCTTCGGTTGGCGGCGGCGACCGGGGGTTCGGGGCCGATGCTGCCGGCGTCGTCGGCGAGGGCGGCTCGGAGGGGGGCTCGCCGAGCCCCCGCCATCCGCGACGCGCGGCCGGGCCGCGGCCTCCGGGTTCCCAGGTCGGTACCGGGCGTGCACCCGGCGACGGGCGCCGTCGCGGTCCATGGTCCCCCCCGCCCCGAGCCCGGCCACCCCTGAAGCGCATCCAGAGCGGCCCGCCGACGCGGGCCCGGCAACCTGGTCCGGACAGCCAAGGGCCACATCGGCGATGCGGTTCCGAGGAGGAGCAACCAAGTGTCCGACATCCTCGTGCCCCGTCCCGGCGACCTCGCCTACTGCCCCGACTGCGCGGACGTCTGCGAGACCCTGGACGGCCGTTCCAAGCGGTGCCAGTGCCCGCGCTCCGAGCACCTCGTGCCCTGGCAGGGGGGCGCTTCCCGACGCCGTTCGAGATCTGCTGGTACCGCCAGGCGGAGATCATCCCTTCCGGCTCGAAGTGGAGCACGTACGACTGCGAGCGTTGCCGGCCGGTGGTGCGGGCCTGGAACGACCGGCTCGACGAGGCCGGGCTGGTCTCGTTCCCGGTCGGGCGCCACAGCCTGCAGCACCGCTGGCGGCACGTGCGCCCCTTCACCACCGCGCCCATGATGGCGGAGTGGAAGCGGGAGCGGCCGCGGGAGGGGTGGAGCGAGAGCGGCCTCGTCGACCCCGAGTGGCTGGGCCTCGCCGCCGTGATGCGAGCGCGCCGCTGGACCTGGGGTCGCTGGACCTGGGGTCGCTGGCCCGGCGGCCCCAGTCGGCGCCCGGCGACACGGTGATGGAGGCGCTGCGCGAGGTCAACCGGGAGCTCCATCCGGAGGAGGGGTGAGGGGCGCGGCGCCGAGCGCCCATCGGCACCGCATCGCCCTCGGCCCCAACCGCCCGGCGGATGCGAGACTGGTTGGACGTGGCTCCGGCCCAGCCGGCGCGATTGAACCGCGCCCTCGCCGCCGTCGCGGACGAGCTCCGCGCCCAGGAGGGTCCGCTCGTCCCCTGGGCCTTCCCCTCCGGGGCCGAGGTCGACCGGCCCCTCCGTCGCCTGCCCGTCTTCCTGGTCGTCGTGGCCCTGGCCGTCGGCCTCTGGGCCTACCTGGTCGAGCCGCGCCCGGTGCGGCCGGGCCACGCCCTGGCCTCGGGCCTGGCGGCGCTGGCGCTGGTGGCGGTGCAGGCCCTGGCCTACTCCCGCCCGGGAGGGACCCGGCGCACGCGTGTGGCCCTGGCCGCGGCCCTGGCGGGGGTGGCGATCGTCCAGGTGGCGCTGCAACGCTGGTACGGACCCGGTCTGCTCGGCATCCTCCTGACCATGGTCTGGTCGGCCCGGGTCGGCATCCCGGGCTTGCCGGTGGCGGCGCTGGCCATCGCCGGCTATCTGACCGTGGTCGTCCTCTCCTCGAACGACCCCGCCAACCCCTGGGGCCTTCCCTATGCGGCCGCGGTCCTGGTGGCCATGTACGCCGGCCCCATGCTGGGCCGGCGCGACCGCCGCCGGCGCATCGATCAGGCGGCGGCCGAGGAGCGGGCCCGGCTGGCGCGGGAGGTCCACGACGTGCTCGCCCACACCCTGACCGCGCTCGCCGTCCAGCTGGAGGCGGCCGCCATGGTCATGGAGGAGCGGCCCGGCGACCCCAGGGCCCGGGAGGCGGTGGTCCGCGCCCAGCGCCTGGCCACCGCCGGCCTGGAGGAGATCGGGCAGGCGGTGGCGGCGCTCCGCGGGGACCGGCCCCCCGGGCCGGAGTCGGTGCCGCGGCTGGTGGAGGAGTTCGAGCGTCGGACCGGCGTGCCTTCGCGCTTCCGACGGGAGGGCGAGCCCGTCCCCCTGCCGCCCGACGCCGCCCTGGCCCTCTACCGGGCGGCGCAGGAGGCGCTGACCAACGTGGGCAAGCACGCGGACGCCGAGGAGGTCGACGTCCGGCTGCGCTACGCCGACCAGGGTGTCGAGCTGACCGTGGTCGACCGGGGCCGGCCCGGGCCGACGCTCCCCTCCTCGGGCTACGGGCTGATCGGGATCCGCGAGCGGGCGGCGCTGCTGGGCGGCCGGCTGGAGGCACGGCCGACCGCCGACGGATTCCTGGTCCGGCTCTGGGTGCCGCGATGCCACGCGTGATCGTCGTCGACGACGAGACCCTGGTTCGGGAGGGCCTGGTCACCATGCTCGAGCTGATGCCGGGGATCGAGGTGGTGGGATCGGCGGCCGACGGCGAGGAGGCGGTGGAGCTGGTGGCCCGCGTTGCCCCCGACGTCGTGCTCATGGACCTCCGCATGCCCCGCTGCGACGGGGTCGAGGCCACCCGCCGCATCCGATCGGAGCACCCGGGCACGCAGGTCATCGCGCTCACCACCTACGCCGACGATCGTTCCATCCTCGCCGCCATCGAGGCGGGCGCCCGTGGCTACCTGACCAAGCACTCGGGCGCCAGGGCCCTCCGGCACGCGATCGAGACCGTCCTGGCCGGCGACGCCGCGCTGGAGCCCTCGGTCCAGGCCCGCCTGCTGGAGGTCATCGCCGGGGGACGCGCCACCCCGCGGCGCTCCCTACCCGACGGCCTGACCCCCCGGGAGGCCGAGGTCCTGGGCCTGATCGCCGAGGGGCTGAGCAACGCCGAGATCGCCCGGCGGCTCTTCGTCAGCGAGGGCACGGTCAAGACCCACGTCAACAACCTCCTGAGCAAGATCGGGGCCCGCGATCGGGCCCAGGCTGTGGCCTACGCCTTCCGCAAGGGGCTGGCCGGCGCTGGCCAGGAGGGGGACCGGAGGTAGAGACGGTCTCCACCCGGGGATAGAGGCGAGAAATCCGGCCTGGCGCCGATGTGCCCGGGCACCGCCGGGGCCGAGACTCGCGGCATGAACGGACGTGGTCCCGGCGGCGAGGAGGCCGCCGTCTTCGAGGGGGTGGTCAAGCGCTACGGCGAGGTCGTGGCGCTGGACCACCTGAGCTTCCGGGTGGAGCGGGGGGAGGTGGTGGCGCTGCTCGGCCCCAACGGGGCCGGCAAGTCGACCGCGATCGACCTCCTGCTCGGCCTGCGCGCCCCGGACGCCGGCCGGGTGCGGGTCCTCGGCACCGCACCGGCGCGGGCGGTGGCCGAGGGCCGGGTGGGGGGCATGCTGCAGAGCGGGGCGCTGCCCGCGGGCGCCCGGGTGGGCGAGGTCCTGGACCTGGTCCGGGCCCTCTATCCCGAGGCCCGCGGCCGGGAGGAGCTGCTGGAGCTGGCCGACCTGACCGAGCTGAGGGGGCGGCGGGTGGAGACGCTCTCGGGCGGTCAGGCGCAGCGCGTCCACTTCGCCCTGGCCCTGGCCGGCCGGCCCCGGCTGCTCTTCCTCGACGAGCCCACCGCCGGCCTCGACGTGGAGTCCCGCCGTCGCTTCTGGGCCACGGTCCGGGCGGTGGCCGTGGACGGGGTCGGGGTCCTGTTCACCACCCACTACCTGGACGAGGCCGACGCCAACGCCGACCGCATCCTGGTGCTCGACCGGGGTCGCCTGCGCCGCCAGGGCACGCCCTCGGCGATCCGGGCGGCGGCCTCGGGCCGGATCATCCGGTGCAGCCTGGCCGGAGCGGATCCCGACCGCCTCCGCCGGCTGCCGGGGGTGGTCGACGTGGTCGTCCACGGCGAGGAGGTGACCATGCGCTCCACCGACGCCGATCGAACCGTCGGCGCCCTCTACGCCCTGGGCGGTGAGGTGCGCGACCTCCTGGTGAGCGGGGTCGGGCTGGAGGACGCCTTCCTGGCCCTGACCGGCGACGGGGTCGGGTGATCGAGGGCGACGAGAGCACGGAGGTGACCGAGATGCTCGCCTACATCCGTTTCGAGGTGATCCGTATCCTGCGCAACGTCCGCTTCCTGGGCTTCACCGTCGCCGTCCCGGCCCTGCTCTACCTCCTCCTCGACGGCATCTACGGCGGCGACCGGGTCGGGGAGGTCGCCGCCGGCGTCTACCTGCTGGTGGCCATGGCCGCCTACGGCGCGATCGGGGCGGCCCTGAGCGCGAACGGCGCGGCGCTGGCCGCCGAGCGGGCCAGCGGCTGGCTCCGTCAGCTCCGGGTGACGCCGCTCTCCGACCGGGCCTGGCTGGCGGCCCGGCTGATGCTGGCGCTGGTGGCGGTCGCGCCGGGGGTGCTGGCCGTCTCCCTCTGCGCGGGGGTGGTCGGGCACGTCGAGCTGAGCCCGGCCCGATGGCTGGCGCTGGACGGGCTGCTCCTGCTCGGCTCGCTGCCCTTCGGCCTGCTGGGGATGCTCGTGGGCCTGCTGCTCGACGCCCAGTCCGCCCAACCGGCCCAGGTGCTGTTGCTGATGCTGCTCAGCTTCGCGGGCGGGCTGTTCTTCCCCGTCTCGGCCTTCCCCTCCGGCGTCCGGCCCGTCCTGGAGAGCCTTCCCTCCTACCACCTCCTCTCCCTCGGCGAGCAGCTGGCCATCGGCCGGCCGCCGGCGCTCGACCAGCTGGCCGGCCTGGTCGGCTCGGTCGTGCTGCTGGGGGCGCTGGCCCTGGTGGTGTGGCGACGGAGCGACCGGGCCGGGGCGGAGCGGCTACGCCGTGCCCGGCGACCGGCGTGAGCGCGATCGGGCGCCGGGGGCCGCGCCCCGGACCCGCCCGGCCCTCCGGCACCGGGCGCGGCCGGCCGGGGTGACCGGGTCGGAGGTCGGACCTCCGCCCCGTGGGGACGGGGCTCAGTCCGGGCGGTTCCCGAGCCGGGCCGGCGGTCGGTCCCGGTCGTCGTCCTCGTCAGGTGCCAGCGCCCGGGCCCGCTGGATCCAGAACTGCCGGTGGAGCCGCAGCCGCTCCAGCTCCGTCCCCAGGACCAGCTCGTCGTAGTGGGCCTCCAGGGAGGCGGGGGAGGGGAGCCGGCGCCGGCCCTCCTCGGCCGTGCGCAGGATCTGCTCTTTGAACTCGACCAGCCGGTCGTAGACCACCGCCCAGTGGCGGGCGTCATCGGCGAAGGGGGTGCGCGGGTCCTCGCCGGGCAGCAGCGCCGGGACCATCTGCTGATGCCGGCCGGCCAGCTCGGCCTGTCGCCGGGCGAGATCCCTGGTCCGGTCCAGGAACTCGTCGATCGACCGCTCGGGGAGGTCGTTGCTCAAGGGGGTCCCATGCTACGAGATCCGGTTACGCCCCCGCTCCGCGCGGCTGGCGAGCAGACGCCCCGAGCCACGGTGCCGTCCGCGAACGATCTGCCGAGGGCGGGAGGCGGGGCCGTGACCGGGGCGATCTCGCGCTCCAGGCCACCTCGGGCGGCCGGCCATCACCGCCGCCGCGGGCCTCCGAGCCGCCGCCGTCCCGGGGCGGCCGGATCGCCGTGGCCTTCGGGCTCGCCGGCCCGGGTCACGAGGCGTGGGCCTGCCGGCCCGCCCGATGGGGGAGGCCCGACGGGAAGCGAAGGCCGGGGGCGCTCTCCACCCACCTCGTAGACTGCAGGAATGGCGGTGGAGGCGGTCCCCCCCTCCCAGACCGCCTGGGCCCGCCGCCTTGGCACGCCGCTGAGGCGGTTCCTGCGCACGGAGACGGGGAGCGCGGCCGTGCTCGTGGCTGCGGCCCTGGCCGCCGTCGGCTGGGCCAACCTCGATGCTTCCTCCTATGCGACCGTCTGGGGCACCCAGCTCTCGATCGCGGTCGCGGGCCGGGGCCTGTCCGAGGACCTCCGCACCTGGATCGACAGCGGCCTCATGGCCTTCTTCTTCTTCGTCATCGGGCTGGAGGCGCGCCGCGAGCTGGATCTGGGCGAGCTGCGCGAGCGGCGGCGGATGGCGTTGCCGCTGCTCGCCGGCATCGGCGGGATGGCGGTCGCGGTCGCCACCTACCTGGCGCTGAACGCCGGCCGGGCCTCGGCCCACGGCTGGGGGGTGGCGATGTCGACCGACACCGCCTTCGCCCTGGGCGTGCTCGCCCTGGTGGGGCCGCGCCTGCCCGACCGGCTGCGCAGCTTCGTGCTGACCGTGGTCGTGGCCGACGACATCGCCGCCTTGATCGTGGTGGCGACGGTCTACCCGGCGGGGATCGTGCCCGGGGCGCTGCTGGTGGCCCTGGGGTTGTTCGCGGCCGTGCTCCTGGCCACGCTGGTCCGCGTCCGTCACGGTCTGGTCTACGTCGTGCTCGGGGTGGCGGCCTGGGTCGCGGTCCACCAATCGGGCGTCGACCCGGTGGTGGTCGGCCTGGCCATGGGGCTGCTGACCTACGCCGCCCCTGCCTCCCGCAGCGACCTGGAGCGGGCGACCGACCTCTTCCGTCGGTTTCGCGAGCAGCCGACCTCGGAGCTGGCCCGCTCGGCGCGGATCGGGCTCGAATCCGCGCTCTCGCCCAACGAGCGGTTGCAGCAGCTCTACCACCCCTGGACGAGCTACGTGGTGGTGCCGCTCTTCGCCCTCGCCAACGCTGGTGTCCCCGTGGACCCTGGCTTCCTCGCCCGCGCCTCCACCTCGCCCATCACCGCCGGGATCGTGCTCGGGTACGTGGTCGGCAAGCCGCTCGGCGTCCTGGGCACGTCGTGGCTGGTGACGGGGTCGAGCCGGGGCCGGCTCCAGCCGCCGGTGGGCTGGGCGGCGGTGGGCGGCGCCGGCACGGTCGCGGGCATCGGGTTCACCGTCTCGCTCCTGGTCGCGAACCTGGCCTTCCGGGGGCCGCAGCTTCAGGAGGCCAAGCTGGGCGTGCTCACCGCGGCGCTCTGCGCGGCCATGCTCAGCTTCACGCTCTTCCGTCTCACCACGCTCCTGCCCTTGCGGCTCCGGGTCCGTGCCCTGCTGGGGACGGCGGACCGGATCGTGGACCTGGCCGACCCGGTCGATCCGGAGCGGGATCACGTGCGGGGGCCGAGGGAGGCGCCGGTGACGCTGGTGGAGTACGGCGACTTCGAGTGTCCCCACTGCGGACAGGCGGAGCCCATGGTCCGGGAACTGCTCAGGGATCGCGGCGATCTCCGCTACGTGTGGCGGCACCTGCCCTTGAGCGACGTCCATCCGCACGCCCAGCTCGCCGCCGAGGCCTCCGAGGCGGCGGCGGCGCAGGGCGCGTTCTGGGAGATGCACGACCTGCTCCTGGCCCACCAAGACGCGCTCCGGCCCGAGGACCTGATCGGGTACGCGAGACAGCTGGGGCTGGACGTGGAGCGGTTCACCCGGGACCTGGGCCGTCACGCCGGGGCCGCCCGGGTCGCCGCCGACGTCGAGAGCGCGGACATGAGCGGGGTCTCGGGCACCCCCACCTTCTTCGTCAACGGTCGCCGCCACCATGGCGCCTACGACGTCGCCTCGCTGACGGCGGCAGTGAAGGCGGCCCGGGCGCGGGCGGCCCTGGGCGACTGAGCGGACGCCTGCGGTCGCCGGTCGGCGCTGGGGGACGGCCGGTGGAGGGTCGGCGGACCCGGGCGTTCCGGTCGATCCACCGGCACCTCCTCCGTCGCTGCCGGCGAGGCGGCCGTCGGGTGCGGGGCGGCCGAGTGGCCCGGCTCGAAGCCCGCGCCCTTCCCCGGGGTGGGATGATGGAAGAGGGTGGCGGGGGCGTCGGGGGTCTGCCGGCGCCGCATGGATCAGGAGAGCCGCGATGACGACGATCTACGTGGCGGCGGAGGACGACCTGCTCTGCGTGCGCGGGGGCGGCCGTCGGTGGGAGGTGGAGCGGCGGCTGGAGGGACGGCGGCCGCGGTGCCTCGCGGTCGACCCGCTCAGGCCGGAGCGGGTCTGGTGCGGCACCGCCGGGGCCGGGGTCTGGCACAGCCCGGACGGTGGCGCGAGCTGGCGTCGGGCGGGCGCCCGGCTGGCGTCGGTCTCGGTCTCGGCCCTGGCCGTCAGCCCCAACCAGCGGGCGGGCGTGGACGGGGTGGTGTACGCGGGGACCGACCCCAGCGCCCTCTTCCGCTCCGAGGACGGAGGGGAGAGCTGGGAAGAGCTTCCCGGCCTGCTGGCGCTCCCCTCGGCGCCGAGCTGGAGCTTCCCGCCCCGGCCCGACACCAGCCATGTCCGCTGGATTGCGCTCGACCCCTGGGAGGCGGGCACGGTCTACGTCTGCATCGAGGCCGGGGCGCTGGTCCGAAGCCGGGACGGCGGCCGGACCTGGAGCGACCGGGTTGCCGACGGCCCCCGGGACACCCACACCCTGGCCGTCCACCCCAGGGCGCCGGGCCGGCTCTACTCGGCGGCCGGAGACGGCTTCGGCTCGCCCGGTCGTGGCTACCATGAGAGCCGCGACCGGGGCGAGACCTGGACCCGGCCCGACCAGGGCATCGAGCGGCACTACCTGTACGGCCTCGCCGTGGACCCCGGCGATCCGGACACGATCCTGGTCTCGGCCGCCGCCTCGCCCCGCGCGGCGCACGATCCCGCGGCCGCGGACGCGACCATCTATCGACGATCGGGCGATGGCCCCTGGCGGGAGGTCGGCGAGGGACTGCCCGAGACCCGGGGGAGCCTGCGCGCCTTCCTCGCCGCCGGCCCGGCCGAGCCGGGGACGTTCTACGCCGGCAACAACCGCGGCCTCTTCCGCTCCGCCGACGGCGGCCTGAGCTGGGAGCGCATTCCCACCTCGGTGCCGGTGACGGCCGATCACGCCCTCGCCGTCTCGACCTGACCGGCCCCTCCGCCTCCCACGCCGTCGTGGGCTCGGTGCGCGACCGGCGCCCGGTGGCGACCGTTGGCGTCTCCAACCGGCCCTCCCCGGCGGCATGGCTCGATCATGTGTCACAAATCCATGGCCGCGCGTACGATGTTTGCAAAACATTGCCGGGAGGGAGGAAGCCGATGGGGGATCGTGACGGTCACCACGAGCCCGAGGAGGGGCTCGGCGTCCCGGGGCGGGCGGTCAGCCGCCGGCGTCTGGTGGCAGCGGGGATCGGCGCCGCGCTGGCGGCCGGGGCGGCGGCCACGGTGCTCGAGAGCTGCGAGCAGGGCGGTCCCAGCCAGAGCGGGGGGAAGATCCAGCTCACCATCAACGGCAAGCAGCACACCGTCCAGTCGGCTCCCGACACCCCCCTGCTCTACGTGCTGCGGGACGAGCTGGGGCTGGTCGGGACCCGGTTCGGTTGTGGCCTCGGCCAGTGCGGCGCCTGCGCGGTGCTGATCGGAGGCAAGGAGACCCGGTCCTGCATGACCGTCGTCTCCGGGATCAAGGACGAGATCACGACCGTCGAGGGGCTGCCGGCGCTCTGGGCTCAGAAGAAGGGGCTCAGCGGGGCGGAGGCGGCCCGGACCCTGCACCCGGTCCAGCAGGCCTGGATCGAGGAGCAGGTGCCGCAGTGCGGCTACTGCCAGAGCGGCATGATGATCATGGCCGTCGACCTGCTGAGCCGACACGCCCATCCCACCGAAGCCCAGATCCGCCAGGCCTTCACCGACACCCCGCCCTCGCCCCACCTCTGCCGCTGCGGCACGTACGACAGCATCATCCGGGCCGTCCAGCGGGCGGCCAGGTCGATGGCGTAGGAGGGGGGCGGTGAACTCGAGGAACGGTTGGACGCTCAGTCGGCGCGATTTCCTGAAGGCGGGCGGGGCGCTGGTCGTCACCTCCGCCCTTCCGGCCTCGTCCCTGGTCGAGGCCCTGGCCGCCGTCGATCCCTTCCCTCCGCTCGACCCGACCCAGCTCGCCACCTGGCTGGCGGTCAAGGCCGACGGCACCGTGATCGCCCGCAGTGGCCACGTCGAGCTGGGACAGGGGAACCAGACCGCCCTGGCCCAGATCGTGGCCGAGGAGCTCGACGTGCCCTTCGCCCGGGTCAGCATGGTGCTGGGCGACACCAGGCAGACGCCCGACCAGGGGGTGACGGCGGGGAGCACGACCATCCGGCTGGCGGGGCTGCAGCTCCGCCAGATCGCGGCCGAGGGTCGGGCCGCGCTGCTGAAGCTGGCCTCGGAGCGCCTGGGCGTGCCGGCCGACCAGCTGCGGGTGAACGACGGGGTGGTGAGCGCCGGCTCCCGGCACGTGAGCTACGCCGAGCTGGTCAAGGGCAAGGTGCTGACCGCGGTCGCGCCCATCTCGGTGCAGAACTACGGCGGCTTCGGGATGCGGATCGTGGGCACCGCCAGGCCCAAGGACCCCTCCACCTACACGATCGTGGGCAAGCGTATCCCCCGGGTGGACGTTCGGAACAAGGTGCTCGGCAAGCCGGTCTACGTCCAGGACGTCAGGGTGCCGGGCATGCTGCACGCCCGGGTCATCCATCCCAGGGGCATCGGCTCGACCCTGGTCTCGGTCGGCTCGCCCAGCGTCCCCGGCGTGCGGGTAGTGACCAGGGGCAACCTGGTGGCCGTCCTCGCCGAGCGCGAATGGGACGCGATCAAGGCCGCCCAGTCGCTCCCGGTGACCTGGTCGGAGTGGAGCAAGCTGCCCTCCAGCGACGCGGTCTACGGTGTGCTACGCACCCTGCCCACCCGGGACAAGGTGCAGACCAACCGGGGGGACGTGGACGCCGCCCTGCGCTCGGCGGCGCAGACCCTGAGCGCCACCTACCAGACACCGTTCGAGAACCACGGCATGCTGGGTCCCAGCTGCGCGGTGGCGGACGTACGCTCCGACGGCAGCGTCAGGGTCTGGTCGGCGACCCAGTACCCCCAGGGCCTGCAGCGGGACGTGGCCCAGCTGCTGGGCATCTCGCCGGATCGGGTCGAGGTGCTGCGGGCCGAGGGCCCCGGCTGCTACGGGCGTCTCAGCGCCAACTACGACGACGCCGCCACCGAGGCGGTGGTCCTCTCCCAGGCGGTGGGCCGGCCAGTGCGGGTCCAGTGGATGCGTGCCGACGAGCACATCTGGGAGCCGCACGGTCCGGGCACGGTGCACGACCTGACCGCGGGCCTGGACGGCGCGGGCAACGTCGTCGCCTGGAAGCACGAGGCCTGGATGCCGACCAACAGCGACAGCACCGAGCTGGGCGCCGCGCTCTCGGGCAAGCAGATGAAGGGCACGGGCATCGGCACCTGGACGGGGCCCAACCTCTACACCTTCCCCAACGCCCTCGACCTGGCCCACGGGCTGCCCGAGCTGGCCGCCGCCGACTCCCCCTACGGGTTCGGGCTCCGGACCACCTACCTGCGCTCGCCCGGCCAGTACCAGATCACGTTCGCCCAGGAGGCCTTCGTGGACGAGATCGCGGCCCGGGCCGGGAGCGATCCGCTGGAGTTCCGCCTCCGGCACCTCACCGACCCCCGGGCGATCGCGGTGCTGCAGGCGGCGGCGAAGGCGGCGGGTTGGAGCAGCCGTCCCTCGCCCCAGCCGGGGGCGAGCGCCCGGACCGGGGGCAGGACCGGCCAGGGGACGGCGCTGGTGCTGCGCGACGGGACCTACGCCGCGGCCGTGGCCAGGGTCTCGGTCGATCCCGCCACCGGCAAGGTGAGCGTGCAGAGCGTCACCGTAGCCCAGGACGCCGGCCAGATCATCAACCCGACCGCGGTCGAGCACCAGATCGAGTCGGCCGTGCTCCAGACCACCAGCCGGGCGCTGCTGGAGGAGGTCACCTTCGACGGGAGCAACGTCACCAGCGTCGACTGGTCCAAGTACCCCATCCTGACCATGGCCGACGCGCCCCGGGTGCAGGCGGTGCTGATCGACCATCCCGAGATCCCGCCCACCGGGGTCGGCGAGGCCAGCGTCAACGTGGTCGCCCCCGCCATCGCCAACGCGGTGTTCGACGCCACCGGGGTCAGGATCCGTACCCTACCCCTCAGGGCCGATCGGGTGAAGGCGGCGCTGCAGGCGGGCGCGTAGCGGCCCCATCCATCCCGCCGTCGCCGCCCATCGACCGAGGAGGCAGCGTGCACGTGATCGAGGTGGCGAAGAAGCCGTGGTCGTGGACCCTCCTGGCGGGGCTGCTGGCCCTGAGCCTGGCCGCATGCGGCGGCACCAGCGGTTCGACCGGGGGCTCGGGCGGGTCGGCCGGGTCGGCCGGCTCGGGCGGTGGCTCCCATGGCATCAGGGTGGTCATGACCGAGTTCAAGTACTCGCCCAGCACCATCTCGGCCAGTGCCGGGACGGTCAGCTTCGACCTCGTCAACCAGGGCCGCACCGCCCACGACATGGTGGTCGCCGACTCCTCGGGGAAGGTCCTGGGCAAGAGCAGCCTGGTCGGGGCCGGCCAGGAGGCCGAGTTCAGCGTCCAGGTCTCCCAGCCCGGCACCTACCAGATCTACTGCGACCTGCCCGGCCATCGGGAGGCGGGGATGTCGGGCACCCTGGACGTCAGCTGATGGGCGGGGTCGCGCGCCTTCCGAGGTGAGACCCGGGAGGCCGGGGGGCGGTGGGCGTCCCGGCCCCTGGGCCGCCTGCGTCGTGGTCGGGGCGGTGGCGGCGCTGGGCGCCCAGTTCGGCCTGGAGGGCTGGGCCGAGGCGGACGAGATCGGTCACTGGGTCCAGCATGGGGTCGTCTTCTGGTCGGGGGTGCTGGTCGGCGCGGGCCTCCTCCGCCTCTACCAGCTGGGCGGGGGCCGCGCCTGAGCGCGGGCAGGTCCCGGCCGACGGTCCCCGGCGGGGTGGGCCGGGGGCCGGCCCCGCACCGCGGCCGTCTCGGCCGGTGGCGGAGCGCCTCGGTGCCGGGGCTCGGCCTCGCCCTGGCCGCGCTCGTGGCCGGGCTCTGGCTCACCGGCCTGCCCTACCTGGCGGTCCGCCTCGGCCTGCCGGCGCCGCTGCCGCTGGAGCGGGTCGACGGCCCCCACGCCTCGATGGGGATCGCGCTGACGGTCGTCCTCGCCCTCAAGACGGCACGTCTGGGCCTGCGCCGCCCCGTGGCCGAGGTCCCCGACCTGGTCCCCTGGCAGCGCTGGCTGTCGTCGAGCCTGCTCGTCCTCTCCGCCC
>DASRBU010000102.1:0-5987 GCA_035653475.1 Candidatus Dormiibacterota bacterium
GTCAGGGCGAGGAACAGCGCCGAGATCAGAAAGCCGCGCGAGGGGTCGGAGACGGCGGCGTAGACGACCCCGGTGAGGGCCACGCCGAGGGAGGTCCCGAGACCCCTGGTCATGTTCAGGATCCCCCCGGCCACGCCCGAGTGGGAGCGCGGGGCGCTGGACATGATGGCGGCGTTGTTGGCCGGCGTGAAGGTGCCCAGACCGGCCCCGACCACCGCCAGCTCGCCCAGGAGCGGCCCCAGCGAGCGGTGCGCGACCGCCAGCGCCCCCAGGCCGAGGCCGGCCAGGAGCATGCCGCCGACCGTGACCGGCCGGGCCCCGACCCGGTCGGCCGCGCGGCCGGCGAGGGGGGCGGCCGCACCCAGGGTCAGGGGCAGCACCGTCAGCGCGGCGCCGGCCTGCGCCGCCGACATCCCCAGGTCCTGGAGGAAGTAGGGCACCACGAGCATGGTCCCGAAGGTCACGAGGTAGGAGAGCAGGCCGCTGGAGACGCCGGCGGAGAAGCTGACCGAGCGGAACAGCCCCAGATCGATCATGGGCATCTCGGCCCGGCGCTCGCGCAGGACGAAGACCAGGTTTCCCACCACCGCCACGGCGAAGAGGGCGAGGATGAGGGGAGAGGTCCAGCCCTCGGTGTGGCCGAAGGAGATGGCGGCGAGCAGCGCCCCCATCGCCGGCACGAAGGTGACCGCACCGGGCCAGTCGAACGACTGGCCGCTGCGCAGCCCTCGGGTCCGGGGGAGCAGGAACCAGCCGAGCGCCGTCCCCACCAGGCCGACGGGCACGTTGATGAGGAAGATCAGCCGCCAGCCTCCGAGGGCGATCAGCAACCCGCCCAGGGCCGGTCCCAGCGCCAGCCCCATGGCCTGGGCGGCGCCCTGGACGCCGATGCCGCGGCCGAGCTGCCGGGGAGGCATGGCGTCCCGGATCAGGGCCACGCTGTTGGCCTGAAGCATGGCCGCCCCCAGCGCCTGGACGACCCTGGCGCCGACCAGGACCGCCAGGCCGGGGGCCAGGCCACAGGCGGCCGAGCCGGCGATGAAGACGATGAAGCCGTAGGTGTAGAGCAGCTTGCGGCCGACCATGTCCGCCAGGCGACCGACCGCGGTGATGGCGGCCACCAGCACCAGGAGGTAGGCGATGACCACCCACTCGACCGCGCCCTGGCCGACCCCGAAGTCGTGCTGGAGGGTGTGGAGGGCGAGGACCACCACGCTCGCGTCCAGCTGGCCCATGAAGGCCCCGATGCACACCGTTCCCACCACCAGCCAGTGCGCGACGGGGCACTCCCGTACCGCGGCCGGGCGCCGCGGCTCGACGAGCAACGCCCGCCAGCCGGCGCGCATGAGCCTAGTGTAGGAAGCCGCTGACGCTCTCTGCCCCCGACGGGGTCGACCACGCCACGCGTTGACAGCGACGGGGCCGGTTTGTTAGGGTAGCGCTGCTTTGTGCCGCCCTCCCCAGGGCGGCAACATTCGGGGGGTAGACCTGGTGACAGCAGGCACGGCAGTCACCACATCCGCGCGCGTTCCCGCGCCGGTCATCAGCACGGGTCCGTCCCGTGGGTACATCGGCGGCGAGGGGGACGTCGTGACGTGGTTCGGCGGCGAACCGGCACCTCGACCGGGGGCACGAACCGGTCGGCAGCCGATCGCCGGGTTCGTCCGGCCGTGTGCGAGCCTGTCGGCGGACGGTCGAGCGACGGGAACGCAGCTCACCGTCCGCCCGTCGCCAGGTAGCGGCGCACGGACCGGCGCGGGCGGGACCACGCCGCCCGGCTGGTCGCCCCCCGGAGCGATGCGCCAAGGAGGTTGGGGGGTTGTACAGCACCGTACTCGCAGCGTTGCTCGTCTCCGGCGTGGTGGTCGCGGCCTCGCCGCTCGCGTCCTTGCCCGACTGGCTGAGCCAGCTCTTCCACAGCCAGGGCCAGCACCAGGCCGTGGGCAACCACCGGGCGGGTCGTCACCAGGACGGAACCTACGGCTGGGGTGAGAAGCGCCACGACCAGAACGACCAGCCCCAGCAGCAGGTGACCTGCGATCTCGTGGTCCCTGCCAACCCGCTCAGCGCGCAGGGCTTGGCGACGCCGTACCTGCTGGTCCCACCCGGGGGCGATCCCACGATGGGGGGTGGCGGCGAGCAGGGGGATGGCGGCCGGGGGGCCCGGGGCGACGCCAACAACGCCAACAACGCCAATTGCAACGAGGCCAACCCGAACACGGCCGCCTTCGTCCAGGCCACCGTCGTCGACCCCGCCACCGGGAAGATGAGCGTCTACGATCCCCTGGTCACCAATCCCAACCGGCCGCCCGCGGTCCCGCCGCCGGTGCCCAATCTGCCCGCCGGCGCCGTGGTCGGTATCTGGGTGGGCTTCAACGGCAACGTCCTGCGCCTGGTCGGGCCGGGGGCGGCCGGCTGCGTGCAGGGAGTCCCGGGCTCGCTCTTCGGGCAGAACGCGTTCTGCAACGCGACCGCCTTCTTCCAGGCCGCCAACGCGGCCATGCAGGCCGGCCGGTTGAAGCCGCCTCCGCTGGGAACGGCAAAGGATGGGCGAACCTGCCCCAGCTCCCGCGACTTCAGCCTGGTCGACCAGGACCAGTCCGACAACACCACCACCCAGTACCTGGTCACCGCCGACGGCCGGATCGCCCAGGACACGCCGACGGCCAGAGCCGCCCTGGGGAACTTCACCGTGGAGGCCAACGGCAGCGACGAGGGGCTGCTCGACCTCGCCCTGGACGCCGCCCTGGGCTGCAGCCCCTGGAAGGTGCCCGACCTGGCCGACACCACTGGTCAGCAGCAGTCGTCGGCATGGGCGCTGAACGAGCTACAGGCCGCGGCCGACCAGGCCCAGCCTGTGGCCCTGATCCCGGCTTGGGACCCCTTCGTGCTGGTGGACAACCAACCCAATCTCGCCAAGCTCAACGCCTACCGCGCCGGCACCGACCAGCCGCAAGTCGCCTCGCTGGACCAGGCCGACACCACGACCTACTGCCAGAATCTCCTGCAGGTCGGCTTGCCGCGCATCCTGGCCGACCGGCCGCTGACCCAGGTGGCGCCCTCGCCCATGGTGGCCGTGGCCAACAACCTGTTCACCTTCATCGCCAACCGTTTCCACAACACCTTCAGCGACATGCCCGGGTTCCTGCACTGCACCAGGTTCCTGGGCGTCGAGAACCCGGTCCAGCTGCAGATGGACGACGCCGGCGTGGTCGTCAACGCGACCATCCAGCTCAACCCCGCTCCGAGCGGTTCGGCGCGGGACTGACCACCTGGCGCGCCGGAGGGCGCGGTTTCGGACCGCGCCCCCATCCGGCGCCGTCGTCCGTCGCCATCGATTCCGTCCGAGGTTTGCCGTGAAACGACCGCCTGAACCCATCGACGGCCGCTCCAGGCCCTGGCGGAGGTTGCGGGTGGCCCTGGCCGGCGTCCTGGCCCGGCGGCTGGGCCCCAGGGCCATGGCCATGGCCCTGGCCCTGAGCGGCCCCTCCTGGCCGCGGCCCCCGGCGCTGGACACCAGGTGGAAGCGAGTGGCTTGTGGCCTGCTGCTGATCGGGGTCTACGTCGGGCTCTGCCTGGGCCCGTTGCTGCTGGTCTCCGTCGGCCGGCGCGAGCCCCGACGGCCGTTCTTGGTCGAGTTCTCGGTCGCCCTGGGCTACGTCGGGCTGTCGATGATGGTCCTGCAGTTCGCGCTCGTCTCGCGGATCAAGTGGCTGGCCGAGCCGTTCGGCATCGACCTACTGCACAAGTTCCACCGGGAGGTCTCGTTCGTCGCCCTGGCCTTCATCTTCGCCCACCCGGTGCTGCTCTTCGTCGAGAACAGCGCCGAGTACCTGCCCCTGCTGGACCTGACCACGGCGCCCTGGCGGGCCCGCTTCGCCGTGGTCTCGATCCTGCTCCTCCTGCTGCTGTTCGTGCTCTCGATCTGGCGACGGCTGCTGCGCCTCTCCTACGAGGCGTGGAAGATGTCGCACGGGGCCCTCTCCGTGGCCTCCGTGCTCCTGGCCCTGGCCCACATGGACCTGGTCGGCCACTACACCAGGGGGCTCCCCGGACGCCTGCTCTTCGGCTTCGTCGTGGGCGGCATCCTGTTCGTGCTGGTCTGGTCCAGGATCGTCTCCCCCGTCGCCCAGCTGCTGCGTCCGTGGCGGGTGGTTCGGGTGATCGGCGAGCGCGGCCGGGCCGTGACCATGGTCGTGGAGCCGATCGGGCACCGGGGCCTGGCCTTCAAGCCCGGCCAGTTCGCCTGGGTGACCGTGGGCGAGCCGCCCTTCGGCGTGGCCGAGCAGCATCCGTTCTCCTTCTCGTCGCCCCCGGTGGAGGCCCGCAACGGGCGGGTCTGGTTGACCATCGCCCGCCGCGGGGACTGGACCCGCGACATCGCCGCCGTCCGGCCGGGGACCAAGGTCTACCTGGACGGGCCCTACGGGCGCTTCTCGATCGATCACACCGAGGCGCCCGGGTACGTGTTCATCGCCGGTGGCGTGGGCATCACCCCGCTCTACAGCATGATCGCGGCCATGTGCCTGCGCGAGGACCCCCGGCCGGTGGTCCTCTTCTACGCCAGCCGGGACTGGGAGAGCGTGCTCTTCCGGGAGCAGATCGACGCGCTCTCCCGGTACATGCCCAACCTGCGCGTGGTCCACGTCCTGCGTCATCCGCATCCGGAGTGGCGCGGGGAGGGTGGCTACATCACGACCAGGGTCCTGTTGCGACACCTGCCGGCGGGGTACCGGTCGTTCCAGTACTTCCTCTGCGCCTCGGAGCCGGTCATGGACGCCGTCCAGGAGATGCTGTTGTCGATCGGGGTGCCCGCCTCCCACATCGACTCGGAGCGTTTCGCCATGGTCTGAGCGGCAGGCGGACGGGGTCCCATCGCTTCGACCGATCGAGCGTGCCCGGCCGGGAGGGGTAGCTCCGGCCGGGGGGCGACCGACAGATCGCAAGGAAGGGGGTTGAAACCATGCGCCATTGGTGGACCGTACGGTTCGTGGGCATGCTGACCTGCATGCTGCTGGCGGGGGCGCTGGCCTTCGGCGCCGTTCACAGCTGAGCCGTGGGCCGGCGTTACGTGCCCGGGCTCGGCGCGGGCGATGGGGGCGGCCGCCGGGCCCCGTGCGCGGCCGGCGAGCGGACCTCCGTCGCCACCCGGGTGGTGGAGGAGGCGGCGTCGTTGCTGGCCACCGACGAGCCGCTGGAGGCGGAGGTGTTCGCGAGCGTCGTGGCCGGGATCGCGCAGCGGCTCTTCGCCCGCCGGCCGGAGACCGAGGGCGCCTTCTGGGCCGACCTGCTCTGGGCCGCGGAGCGGGAGGGCAGCCCGCGGGCGCTGGCCCTGCTGCTGGCCCTGGAGGCGCTCGCGCCCCACCGGGCGGCGGCGCCGGCCGGCGCTGCCGCCCGGCGCCTGCTCCGGGGGCCGATGGCCCAACCGCCCTGGGCCGGCCTGGCCGGCGGCGCCCGCTTCGCCGGGGCCTGGTCGATCGCGCCCGCCGGATGCGACCGCGAGGTGGTCGTGCTCTGCTCCCAGCACCGCGCCCGGGCGCCGCACGCGCTGTTCGTGGTGCTCGACCTCCGGCGGCAGCTGGCCCTCGACGCCGGCCTCGGCGTCGACGCGGCGGCGGCGCTCGCCGACTCGGCGCGCGCCTTCTCCCGGTCCGAGATCCGGCCCCTGCGGCGCGCGGCCGCGGTGGCGAGGCTGGCGGGCGCCCTGGCCGCGACCGACGCCGGCGATGGGGAGGGGGAGCCGACCGACGACTTCTACGACCTGCGGGCCCTGATCGCGGTCCGGGTCGCCGGCGCCTCCCGGCCCACCCCGGGCCTGGGCACGGGCACGCGGCGAATCCCGGTCGCTCCGGTGGGGATGCCGGTCTGGCCGCCGCCCGCCTGAGGTCCCGGCCGCTCGAGACCCCTCCGGCGGTCCGATCGAGTCAGCGCAGCCGGACCGGACCCCGGGGGGTCTCGAGCGTGGCGATCAGCGCCGGCTCCGGGCC
>DASRBU010000103.1:0-2498 GCA_035653475.1 Candidatus Dormiibacterota bacterium
TAGACCAGGAAGGCGCCGAAGACCACGTAGGTGAACGAGAAGGCCTGGATCGCGGCCGCGCCCACGGCGATGAAGGCGGCCCGGAGCACCAGGGCCCCGGCGATGCCGGCCATGAGCACCTTGGGCTGCAACCTGGCCGACACGGCGAAGGTCTGCATGATGATCACGAACACGAAGAGGTTGTCGACCGACAGGCTCTTCTCCACCACCCAGCCGGTGACGTACTCGCCCGCCGCCTGCCCTCCCCCCTGCCAGAGGACGACCAGGGTGAAGGCCAGGGCGATCAGGACGTACGCGGTCGACTGCACGGCGGCGGCGCGAAGCCCGATCACGTGGGGACGGACGGTCGCCTGGGCCAGCTCGAACGAGATCAGGACCACGACCAGGGCGATGGTGGCCGCCCAGAGCCACCAGGGCACCTCAAGCACGACGCCGGGCGTGAGGCATCGACCGCCGGCGGGCGGCGACCGGGGCGATGGTCGCGACCGACGGGACCCGAAGGCCGTGCGGCCGGGCCGGGCTCGAAGGGCTCACCTCGACGGCGTCCGCGTCTCGGCTTTGAGCCCCGGAGCGGCCCCGCCGTGGCACCCGATCTCCCACTTCGAGAGGGGAGTGCCCACCGCCCGCGCCGGACGGGCCAGGGGACACCGATCCATGCCCGACGTACGTTACCAGCGCCGGCGGGGGGCGCCGTGGCTCCCACCTCCCCTCGCCCCGCCCTCGCTCGGCTGCCGTTGCCGCCCGCAGCCTGGGCCGCTGCTGAACCCTCGGACCCAGAATTCCTGGTATCGTTGCTGCCAACGGCGAGGGGAGTAGCCCTCGCGCCTACCCCGTCAGGACGGTGGCCGGGCCACCCGGGAAGGCGGCGGTTCGCTCCGCGGCGAGACCTCGGCCGAGACCAGGCTTTGGAGGTCGCCGCCGTGAACACGCTGAAGACCGTCATCTGGATGGTCGTCCTGACCGTCCTGCTGGTGCTCCTGGGCCGCCTGGTGGCGGGGACCGCCGGCATGGTGGTCGCGCTGGCCGTCGCCACCGCCGGCAACGGCATCGCCTACTGGTTCTCGGATCGTCTGGCGCTGCGCATGGCCGGGGCCCGGGAGGTCCCGGAGGCGGAGGCCCCGGGGCTGCACGCCTCCGTGGAGCGCCTCGCCCGGCGCTACCGGATGCCCAAGCCCCGGGTCTACGTCAGCCCCGATCCCACTCCCAACGCCTTCGCCACCGGCCGCAACCCGAGGCACGCGGCGGTGGTGGTGAACCAGGGCCTGCTCCAGCTGCTGGAGCCGCGCGAGGTCGAGGGCGTGCTCGCCCACGAGCTGGGCCACGTTCGCAACCGCGACATCCTGATCGGCTCCGTGGTCGCGGTGCTGGCGGGGGCCATCACCCTGATCGCCAACCTCGCCCAGTGGTCCCTCTGGTTCGGCGGCAACGGCGACGAGGAGGAGGACGGGGACGGCACCCCGGGCCTGGTCGCCCTCCTGCTGACCGCGATCCTGGCCCCCCTGGCCGCCCTGCTGATCCAGCTCGCCGTCTCGCGGTCGCGCGAGTACCAGGCGGACCGGACGGGGGCGCAGGTGGGCGGCGACCCCCTGGCCCTGGCCTCGGCTCTCCAGAAGCTGGAGCTGGCCGCGCGTTCTGTCCCCTCCAGGCTGACGCAGCCGGCCTTCGCCCACCTCTACATCGTCAACCCGCTCTCCGGGAGGGGCATGGCCGTGCTCTTCTCGACCCACCCGCCGGTGGAGGAGCGCATCGCCCGTCTTCGCTCGCTGGCGGCCGGCGCGGCCCTGACCGGGTGAGCCGTCTCCAGCGGACCTGGCACCGCCTCCCCCGGCCGGCGCGTCAGGCCCTCGCCGCGGTGGTCGGGGGGACGCTGGTGGCGGCCGGAGCCGTCATGTTGATCGTGCCCGGCCCGGGACTGCTGTCCCTGGCCCTGGGGATGGCGGTGCTGGCCACCGAGTTCGCCTGGCCGCGACGGCTGCTGCGTCGGCTCGTCACCCGGCTCCCGGCCCGCGGGGGCGGCGCGGGGCCGGGCCCGACCGGGCCGCCCCCAGCCCGGACCTGGTGAGGGTCCCGTCCGCCGACGGTGCAGCGGCGGACGGGTAACCGCGCTGGGCGGCGCCGACCGGACCGGTGCCCTCGACTTCCTGCGTCACCAGGCACCGGCCGTCGAGCCGGCGGGCGGCGGCCCATCCCCGGCCTCCCGACCGCCCACCCCGAAGTCGACGGCCACGGCCCGGCTTCAGGCCACGGAGTTGGACAACGCCTGACCCGTGCGCTATCCTCCGACGGCAGTGCTCATGGGGGGTAGACGGGGGCTTAGGAGATTCATCCATGCCTGATTTCGCGCGTCGCGACGATCGGCAGCGGCCGGTGGGGGGAAGGGCCCCTCTCGGTGCGATTCAACTCCGGGGGGTGGTCGCCGGTTACGGTCCGGCGCCGGTCTTCTCGGGCCTGGACCTGGACATCCGGCCGGGGGAGTTCGTGTACCTGGTGGGGCCGTC
>DASRBU010000104.1:0-4025 GCA_035653475.1 Candidatus Dormiibacterota bacterium
GATGGCCTGGAGCCGCTCCGGGGTCACGAGCACGTAGCGGCCCCAGCGCAGCACCAGCCGCCGCCCACCGACGAGCCCGATCGCATAGCCGACGTTGTCGCCCAGCACCGCCGCCGTCCAGGCTACGGGCAGGAGGGGCACGATGCTGAGCTGGCCCAGCCCGGACAGCACCCCGGCGGTGATGAGCATGGTCTCGCCCGGCAGCGGCAGCCCGAAGTCCTCCAGGAACACGGTGCCGAAGACGGCCAGGTACCCCCAGCGGTGAACGATGGGGGCGAGGTCCCGGACGAACGCCGGCTCCGCGGCCATCGACCCATGGTAGGCGCCGCGCCCGCGTCGCCGGCGGGTAGGCGTCACCCGCCGGCCCCGCCGGCCACACGTCCGGGTCGTCCGGACTAGGGGAGCCGCGCCGCGATCCTGCGGATCTGGTCGGGCGTGACCCCGACCTCACCGAGCACACCGCTACGCACGGCCTCCACCAGCGGCAGCTGGTAGACGCCGTACGTCTCGGCCGTCTGCCGGAGCAGGGCCTCACGCTCGCGCTCGCGCTCGCTCTGGCCGTGGCCGTGCGCCCAGGCGTACAGGCTGCGCAGCGGCCACCAGATGAACCCGTCCAGGTCGCGCGACCAGACCGAGTCCCGGAGGAGGAGGACGACCCGCGCCCGCTGGGCGCGGAACCCCTCGGATCCGTGGATGGCCACGGTGCCCCAGCCGGCCATGAGCCCGATCACGGTGGAGAACTCGTCCCTCGCCTCGCGACGGGCCTTGGTCACCGCCCGGCTCAGGTCCCACAGGGCCCAGAAGCCGCACCGGCAGCCGTGGCCGGGGGGATGGTCGGCATGGGCGAAGAGGCTGGGCGAGAGGTACCAGCGAACGGTGGGGGGCGCGAGGCAGCGTGCCTCGTTGCTGCCTGGCTCCCAGACGCTGTCGACGACCCAGGCGCGCAGCCGTCCCTCCTCCATGCGCCAGAGGCGCCAGCCCACGCGAGGCTGCTCCGTCGAGGTCATGCAGGGACCGGCTCTTTCGGGTCGGGGACGGGCTCCGGCGTCGGCTGTCGCAGCGGCTCTGGCTCCGGGATCACGATCCTCTCGGTCTCAGGAGTCTCGAGTCCCATGCCTCCAGTGTTCCACCTCCGGAAGGCGGTGACCAGTCCCCGAGCGAAAAACCCGGCCGCCGGGGCCCGGGTCGAGGGGGCGCGAGGGACGCGGCCGGGTCTCCTCACCGCCGGGCCTCGCCACCGGTCCGGGTACAATCCTCCGACCCGAGGGCCCCGCCCGTGACCGACGCGACCGACCCCCGGCAGCCCCAGGACGAGGTGCAGCGGCGCTGCGCCCGGGTCTGGGCGTGGGCCAGGGCCGGTGACTGGGAGCGGGTGCGGGCGGCCGCTGCCGATGAGGACGGCTTCGTGCGCGGCGACGCGCTCGACGCGCTCGACGGGGCTCCCCCCTCGCTGGAGTCGCTGGCCCTCCTGCTCACCGTCAGCCGTGCCGACCCGGAGAGCTACGTGCGGGAACGGGCGACGTACGGGCTCAGGCGCTATCGGGAGCCGGCCGTGCGGGATCGGCTGCTGGACGCCCTCGGCGACGTGGACGCGGCCGTGCGCCAGTCGGCCCTGGCCGCGCTGGTGTCGTTCGCGGACGCTGCCCCCGTCGACGCCATCCTCCCCCTCCTCGGGGACGAGGGCGGCGGGGGTCACACCACCGGCTACGTCGCCGCCACCACCCTCCTGGAATACGGCGAGCGGGTGCCGCTGGCGCCCCTGCTCTGGCGGATCGTGCATCCCGACTGGGAGCACCGCAACACCTACGCCAACGAGCTGCACCGGATCGAGCGGCGGATCGTGGCCGATCCGGGGGTGTACGCGGAGGCGTGCGAGGAGTCGCGCGTGGCGGCGATGCACGTGCTGGTGAGCATGGAGGGGCGAGCCCCGGCCGAGGTCGTGCTGGCCGCCCTCGACCACTGGCTGCCATCGCTGCGCCGGATGGCGGTCGAGTGGTGCGGGAGATGGCTCCATCCGGTGCCCGTGCGGCAGCTCCTGGCCCGGCTCGGCGACCCCAACGCGGAGGTGCGCCTGGCGGCAGCCCGGGTCCTGGTCGGACTGGAGCAGCCGGTCCTCTTCGCCGCCGCCTGCAGCCTGCTCGAGGAGACCGACGAGCACGTGCAGGGGGAGATCCTGAACTTGGTCGGCTCCCGGCTCCCGACCGGACGCCTGCTCCGGTATCGGTGGCCGCGCTGGGGAGGACGCTCGTACCATCGGCTGCTCCGCGAGCTGGTCCGTCGCCCCGACGTCCCCACCGACGTGCTGGAGGAGGCGGCGAGGCTGGGCGGCTGGGAGGTGCGCCGCGACGCCCTGATCCGGCTCGGCGGGCGTCCGGACGCCACCCTGGCGGTGCTCGAGGCCGCCCTCCAGGATCGAATCGGGGAGGTGCGGGCAGCGGCGGCCGGGGCCCTGCGTCGCCGCCGGGGTGGGCCGGAGCCGGCGGCCGCGCCTCCGACCGCCGACCAGGCCCGGGGCCGAGGTCACTCGATGCCCCGGCCCGAGCCTCGGACCGAGGCCGAGATCTTGGACCTCCTGGAGTACGCCGAGCCCACGATCTCGGCCGAGGGGCTGGAGGCGCTCCGACGATGGCCGGAGACCTTCCCCCACGAGCCGCTGCTGGCCCGCCTGGACGACCACCGGGAGTGGGTTCGTCGGAACGCGGTGCGGGCGCTGGCCGAGCTGGGGCCTCGGGTGCCGTCGAGCGCCTTGCTGGAGGCGGTCTGCGACACCGAGCCGATCGCCGAGGAGGCGATCCGGGCCCTGCGGCGCACGCATCCCGAGGTCCTGCCCGAGCTGGAGACGGAGGCGATCGGGCACCTCCGCGGCGGCCCGGCGGGGGCCCGGCTCGCCCCTCTGGTCGAGGCCTTCGCCTGCCGGGTGATCGGCAGCATGGCCGATCCTCCGGCCGAGGAGCTGGGGCGGATCAGCGCCGCGCTGGAGCATCCCAACCGGCGCGTGCGGGAGGCCGCGCTGGGGGGCATTCACCAGCTCCTGAGGTGGTCCGCGCTCTGCCGCGAGGCGGGCCTCGAGCAGCGGGTGCCCCTGCCCGCGGAGACGATCCCCAGGCTGGCCGCCGTGGCGGAGCGTGCGGGAGACGCTCATCTGAGGCGACGGGCCGAGCGGCTGCTGGACACGCTCCGCTCGCACCTCCGGCCTCAGGGGTGACCTCCAGAGGGCAGAGCGCGGACGCGGGTCACGACCGGCCGAGGCCGGGGATCGCCCGAGGGGGGCCGCGGCCTCCTCGGGGAGGCCGCGGCCCCCCGGCTAGGTCAGGCGTCCGGTGGCGTCGTAGGTGGGGTCGACCAGGCGCTTGATGCTGAGCACGCGCAGGTCCTCGAGGGCCACGATCGCGTGGGGAACGTTGGAGGGGTGGAAGCTGACGTCCCCCGGCCCGATCTCGTATTCCTCGTCGCCGAGCCGGACCCGGCCGCGGCCGGAGAGGACGTAGATGATCTGCTCCTCGGGATGGCGGTGCAGGCTGGCCCCCTTGCCCTTCTCGTAGAAGGCCCGGGTCAGCTCCAGGGCGTCGCTGCGCACCACCGGGCCCCGTGCCGTGGAGTACTGGGGCGTGACCAGGTTGTCGTCGTGGCCGTCGAGCTTCACCAGGCCCACGTGTCGGTCCCTCGTCGTCCTCGCTCGATCAGTCCGGGCACGTGCCCGAGACCGGCTTCAGGTCCCGGTACCACTGGGGGTTCGCCTTCTCCGTCCGGCTGGCGTAGGTGGCGACGATCATCTGGTCGGTGGGGATGCTCTGGGTCAGCTTCTTCTGCTGCACCAGCAGGGCGGTGGAGTCCGCGTAGGCCTTGACCGTGCAGGCGGTGACCCGGGGATCGAAGGGGATGTGGCGGATGGCGTCCGCCGCCACCTTCTGGCTCAGCCCAGGGATCCAGTGGGTCGCGATGACGGCCGCCTGATCGGGGTGCTGGCGGGTCCAGTAGGTGGCCTCGGCGATGGCGTCGGCGATCTCCTGCACCAGCTTCGGGTG